>DATHMO010000106.1:0-3901 GCA_035486995.1 Bryobacteraceae bacterium | reverse complement strand
AAACAGGAAGGCGCGAAGCTTCTGGTGGGCGGCCAGCGCGTTGGCTCGGAAGGCAACTACGTTTCCCCTGCGCTATTCACCGGCGAGAACCACATGCGCATCGCACAGGAAGAGATTTTTGGTCCGGTTCTCACCGCGATTCCATTCAAAGATGAAGCCGACGCATTGGCCAAAGCGAACGACGTCAAGTACGGACTCGCGTCCTACGTTTGGACCCGCGACGTCACGCGCGCGCATCGCATGGCACTGGCGCTCGAAGCCGGAATGACCTGGATCAACAGCCACAACGTGCGACATCTGCCCACACCGTTTGGCGGCGTCAAGTTCAGCGGTACACACCGCGAAGGCGGCGAACATTCGTTCGAGTTTTACACCGAGCTTAAGCACATCGCCGTGCCGCTCGGCTCGCACGCCATCCCCAAATTTGGTAAGGGTTGATTATGTCTTTTCCTTTCCCGCGCGTGATTCGCATCGGTCACGTGGTCTTATCGGTCGCCGATCTCACGGCATCGCGCCACTTCTATGTCGATCTGCTCGGCTTCCATGTGTTGCACGAAACAGGCCGCGCGCTATATCTTCGCGGCGTCGAAGATCGCGAGTGGACTTTGAAGCTGGAACTCGGCGCTGAGCCGGGCGTGCGACAACTTGCGTACAAAGCTGGTTCCGAGGCGGCGCTGGAGGAGGTCGCGGCGATTGCCAAAGCCGAAGGCCTGCCGCATCGATGGGAGAGCGATGTCGATCGCCCGCGCGTGCTGCGGATGCAGGACCCGTTCGGTTTTCCGATCGCGTTCTACTACGAATCCGTCAAGCATCCCTGGCTGCTCCAGCGCTTCGATCTGCATCGCGGCCCGGGCATCCAGCGCATCGATCATATTAATGTGCTGTCGCCACAGGTGAAGCAGCTCTCGGATTGGTACCAACGCCATTTGGATTTTCGTCTGACCGAATATACCGAGGACGATACCGGCCGCATCTGGGCCACCTGGATGCAGCGCAAAGGTCACGCGCACGATCTTGCCACCACCAATGGCGCTGGTCCGCGTCTGCATCATTTCGCGTATTGGCTGCCGGACGGCGCGCGCGTCTCGCAGCTCTGCGACATCCTAGCTGGCGCGTTTGAGACCGACCGCATTGAGCGCGGCCCCGGCCGCCACGGCATCACCAACGCGTATTTCCTCTATCTGCGCGATCCCGATGGCCATCGCATCGAGCTCTATACTTCCGACTACCTGAGCGTCGATCCCGACTTCGAACCGATCCGCTGGCAGCTGCACGATCCTCGCCGGCAAGCGCTGTGGGGCGGCCATGCGCCGAAGAGCTGGTTCCTCGAAGGCAGCGTGGTGGAGGCGTTCGACGGTGGCTGGGTGAAGGTGGAAGAGTCGGAATTGCAGGGCCTCCCGGCTTACGTGCGATAGAGCACCCAAACAATATTGCGTCCCCGCGACGCGCGCCTCGCGTACTCTTCTATAGAAACGATGCCGACGGCCGGCTCAGCGACGGAAGCGAAAGCGGAGGCCGCGCCGGCAATGACTTTCGCCGAAGTGCTGCGCGCCAATCAATCGATGGTTTTTAGTCTCGCGTTTCATTTTCTGCGGGATCCAGGCGCGGCGGAAGAGGTCGCGCAGGACGTATTCTTGCGCCTGCACCAGAAGTTCGATGAGCTGGAAGGGCCCAGGCATGCCACGTTCTGGCTGAGAAAGGCCACCAGCCGCCGCGCAATCGATTACGTGCGGAAGCGCGGATCGCGAGCGACAATCGCGCTGGATGACATCGCCGAACCGTCGAGCGCCGAGCAGCCAGGCGATCCGTTGCTCAACCGCCGGCTGCGGCAATTGATAGCGACGCTGCCCGAAAAGCCGCGCATGGTGATGGTGCTCCGCTATCAGGAAGATTTAATGCCGGAGGAGATTTCGGAAATTCTGGAAATGCCGGTGCGGACGGTGAAGAGTCATTTGCAGCGGTCGCTCGCGATGCTGCGCGAAAAGATCGATCGGAGCCTGGGGGACATTCGCTGATGGAAGATTTTGAACGGCAATTAAGAAACGCGCTGGCTCGCAAACAGGAGCCGCCGACGTTCGAGGCCAAGGTCTACGCCGCAGTGGCGGCTCAGCGATCCGGCCGGGGCATCTTTTGGCGCTGGGCCACGGAAGGAGCGGCGGTAGTGGTGATCGCGAGCGGATTTTGGATGGGGTACCAGCATGAAAATCAGCAGCGCGCGGCCGGAGAAGCGGCTAAGGCTCGCCTCGAAGTCGCACTTAGGATAACTGTGACCGAGCTATCGAAGATACAGAAAACCGTGAGGACATCGACGGAGGACGAATGATCGCAATCAGAACCTTTTTCATCGCGTGTATCGCGCTCGCGCCGCTCTGCGCACAAGAACTGAAGCTGCCAGCCAACTTAGATCGGCTCGCAACGAAAGCGAGCGAAGTTGTCGACGTCACACTGGACTCCAACCTGCTTCAACTCGCTAGCCGCTTTCTGTCGGACAAGAACCCGGACGACGCGCAGGTCAAGAAGGTGATCTCCGGGCTCAAAGGTATCTACGTGCGCAGCTTCGAATTTGAAAAGACGGGAGAATATGCGGAGTCCGACCTCGAGCCGCTGCGGACGCAGCTTCACGCACCTGCTTGGTCGCGAATCGTCGGTGTGCGTAGCACGAAGTCCAGCGAGAATTCCGAGGTTTTCGTGAAGACGGAAGGCGGGAAGATCGGAGGGCTGGCGATTCTCGTGACCGAGCCCAAGCAGCTCACCATCGTCAGTATCGAGGGCGCGATCGATCCGGATCAGTTGAGCGAACTCGGAGGACACTTCGGAATCCCGAAGATCGAGTCCGATCCCAAGCACAAGGACAACGGCCGCGGGAAGGATCAATAACATGAAAGCGGCACTGATTATCGCAGCCAGCTTGATGTTTTCGTGCGCGGCTGTGGAAGGCGCCGAGCGGGAGTTTGACGATATCGTTCAGGCGGTCTCGGACCAGCTCCATGCGCGCCCCCTGCACATTCCGCTTTTCGGCCTGGTCAACTTCGCAACCTGGGTTGCGCGTCCTGCGGGAGTGAAGCATCTCAACCTGGCGGTGTTTGAGAATCTGCAATTGGACGATCACACCGCGAACGAAATTGCGGAGGCCATCGGCTCATCGGACGGAGGCTGGCGCCCATTTGTGCGATCGCGCGGTCACGGCGAAGCAGTCCTGGTCTATATGGCGCAGCAGAGAAACGATTGCAAACTGCTGGTGGCAGCGATCGAATCGGGCGAGTTGACGCTTGTAGAACTGAAGCTGAATCCCGAAGCGATTCGAGCCTGGTTGCGTGAACCCGAAACGTCAGCCGCCAAGCAGCGACGTCCGTCTGAGTAGATCCGCATCATGCCTCTGGCCGGCACAACCAGCCCAATTGCGCCCAATTTGCGAACCACGTCTGGACGTTTTCCGGGTCCAGATTGGCATGAGACCCGAGCGCTTCTCCTAATGGCAGGCCTTGGCCGATGGCTTCGAGCAAACGAAATTCGTCAGCGTCCAGCCGCCGATAGTAAACGGTGAATTCCACTCGATGCACGGCCAGGAAAATCTGTTGCGGTTTCAGCCGCGCGTATCGGCGCACGATGTGACGGCGCGAGGGAGCAGCCACGGCATTGCTGGCCCTGGCGTGTTCTTCGGAGCGCTCGCTCACTCGGATGCGCAGTTCGTCGACGGAGTATTGGAGATCCAGCAGCCGGATATGCGGCTGCAGCGCAAGCACGAGATCGGGACCCAGTTCCAACAGATCTTCGGGACCAAGCGCCTTCCGCTCCGCATTGTCAAACGCTTCGATGTGCGCCCACTCCAGGCGAATCATGTCGATTGCCAGCGCGAAATGCTTTCCGGCGAAATCCGGATGCGCGGTTAGCCACTCTTCCA
>DATHMO010000105.1:0-4694 GCA_035486995.1 Bryobacteraceae bacterium | reverse complement strand
CCCGGACGGTCTGGTTGCTGCCCAAACGCTCAAACTCCCGCTCGTGCAGGGCGCGCAGGAGCTTGGGCTGAAGCTCCAGCGGCATGTCACCAATCTCATCCAGAAAGAGCGTGCCGCCATCCGCCATCTGAAATCGCCCCTTGGTTTGGGTGCAAGCGCCCGTGAACGCGCCTCGTTCGTGGCCGAATAGTTCGCTCTCGAGCAACGCGCTTGGAATCGCCGCGCAGTTCAGGGCCACAAAACGCTGGTTGCGGCGAAGGCTAGCCTCAGGAATCGCCTGTGCGATCAGCTCCTTGCCGGTGCCCGTTTCGCCCTGAACGAGCACGGTGCAGTCGACTGGCGCAACCAGGTTTATCTGATTGAGCAAGGCCTGGAACTTCGCGCTGGATCCAATCAAATCGATAATAGCCATCGTTTTACTCCTTTATCGCTCTCGCTCCGGAAACACTGCCTATTTCTCGAGTATTGGTCAGAGCCGTCTGAATTACGTTCAGGAGTCCCAAAGCGTCGAAGGGTTTATATAGAAATCCGACGGCGCCTTCCTGGAGGGCCCTCTGTCGCGTTTCAGCGCTATAGTGCCCCGATATAAAGATCACCGGCAAATTCTGGCGCTCCAGTCTGATGCGACGCTGCACCTCAATGCCGTCCATTCCAGGCATTCGAACGTCAGTGATTACGCAGCTGGCGGAGGTTAGCGCCCCCGAGCGCAGGAACTCCTCCCCCGACGGGAACGTTACGGGTGCGTAGCCGGCCGATTCGATCAGGCTCTCCATGGACTCGCGAACTCGACGATCATCCTCCACCGCCACCACGATATGTCTTTTAGCGTTTGCCACCACGAGTGCATCCCAAGCACATACCGATCATAGGGGCGGAGTGGAAGGCTGACAATTATAGTTTTATTTATGCCGGTTCAAACTGTATTCGCGAGATGTTCCGTGAAGACGCAAGGGTGCAGAACAGAAGCGCTGGCTCCGCTCTAGAGCGTAAGGTACTTAATCAACCTTAGTCAGAGCCGACTGGACTATTTTGAGAAGGTTCGCCGCATCGAAGGGCTTGTATAGAAAATCGACGGCGCCTTGGTCGAGAGCTATTTGTCGAATCTCAGCAGTATGGTGCGCCGACATTACGATCACTGGCAACGCCGGACGCTCGAGCCTGATGCGGCGCTGTAACTCAAGACCATCCATTCCAGGCATCCGAACGTCGGTAATGACACACGTCGCTGCGGCTAGCGTCCCTGAACCCAGGAACTCCTCGGCGGAGGAGAACACCACAGGCGCATATCCCGCTGATTCCAGCAAGCTTGCTATGGACTGTCGAATTCGAAAATCGTCATCCACCGCAGCTACGATCGTTATTACTTCATTTGCCATTTGTGCGCAGCTTCCCCGGCACACCTACAATACCGGCAACGTCGCAAGATGGCTATTATAGGTTTATTTAGACAGCTCCAGCGGCCCGGGCGATTCCGAGTTTGTCGGCCATTCTTACCAGTTCTGCCAGCGATTTTGCGGCCATCTTCCGCATGATCTGGCCCCGGTGAACCCCGATGGTGATTTCGCTGGTACCCAGGTCGGCGCCAGTCTGCTTGTTGGCGAAGCCCGCCACCACGAAGGGAAGAACCTCGCGCTCGCGCGGCGTGAGAAGGTTGTAGCGCCTTTGCAATTCGGCCAGCTCCGATCTCTTTCCGCGCGCGATTCGATCCTGATCAATGGCCGCGTGAATCGCTCGAAGTAGTTCCTGATCGTCGAACGGTTTTGGAAGGAACTCGATCGCCCCGGCCTTCATGGCGCGCACCGAAGAAGGGATGTCGCCGTGACCGGAGATGAAGACAATCGGCGGCGTATCTCCCGCCAATAACTGCTGTTGGAGCTCTAGTCCGCTGGCGCCAGGAAGTTGCAAGTCCAGGACAAGGCATCCGGGAACTTCCGGCCTTTCGAATTCCAGGAATTCCGCCGCCGAGCCGAAGACGACGACTTGCAGCCCCGCCGAGGAAATGAGGCTCGACAGAGCTTCTCTCACACGTTGATCATCATCTACAACGAAGACCAGCGGGCGGTCGGAATTCATACCGCCGCGGTTGCCAGGACTGGAAGACTAAAAGAGAAGGTCGTACCTGAGCCTTCGGCGGATGCCGCCCACAGCCGGCCGTGGTGAGCGTCGATGATGGAGCGGCAAATTGCCAATCCCATGCCCATTCCGTTCTCTTTCGTCGTAAAGAAAGCTTCGAAGATTCTGTCTGGATCCTTCAGGCCAGTTCCGGAATCCCGCACCTCGACCAAAACCGTTTCCGGGCTGGCCCGTTTGGAACAAACGAAGAGTTTCTTGGGACGATCCGCGACCGAGTCCATGGCCTCAATTCCGTTCAGAAGCAGATTGAAAATCAGTTGCTGCAACTGCACACGATCGCCCGCGACAAGGGCCAAATCCTGATCCAGATCCGTCTCCACGGCGACGCGCTTTCTGGTAGTCTCGCCATTCAGGAGGTGGAGCACCTCGCCGATGACCTCATTCAGATTGAGCTCGATTTTCTCAACGGCTGCCTGCTTGAAGAGCGTCCGGATGCGTCGCACTACCTCTCCGGCTTCCTTCCCGTCACGAACAATCCTTTCGGCGGCTTCCTGCGCTTTGGCCATGCCCGGAGGCTGAGCCGCCAGCCAGCGCAGGCAGGCTTGACCGTTCGTTACCACGGCAGCTAGGGGCTGGTTAATTTCGTGCGCGATAGCGGCGGCAAATTCGCCAACCGTAGCAGTCTGTATCGCTCGCGACAACCGCGCTTGACTACTGCGCAGGGCTTCCTCCATATTCTTGCGGTCATCGATATCGATCAATAATCCGTACCAGCGAGCCACTCGGCCTTCATTGTCACGCGCGGCCTGGCCGAGCACCTGAAACCATCGGTAGACGCCATCGAACCTCCGGAACCGGCATTGAGCTTGGTGAGGCTGGCCCGTTGCCACAGCGCGCGACCACGCTTGCGCAGTTGGCTCTGCGTCATCCGGGTGGAGGAGAGTAGCCCAGCCTAGCTGCGCCCAGTCGTCGGGGCTGGTGCCGGTGTACTCCAATAGCCGCTGATTTAAGTGGTTCAGTTCGCCGTCCGGAGCCGCGCACCAAACCATGCCAGGGATCGTCTCGATAATTAAGCTGAGATCGCGCTCGCTCGCCCGCAGGGCTTCTTCAGCCTGCTTCCGTGCACTGATGTCGCGGATGAAGCCCGTGAACACCCGCTGACCGTTGTTGGTGATTTCCCCAAACGAAACTTCAACGGGAAACTCTTCCCCATTTTTGCGAAGCCCAATCAACTCGGTGCCTCGCCAGTTTATGTGCCGATAATTGGTTTCCTGGTAGCGCTCGAGGCCTGCCTTGTGCAAGTCCCGCAGGTATTCCGGCATCAGCAAGGTCAGCGGTTGCCCAATCAACTCCGATGGTTCGTATCCGAAGGTTCTTGTGGTTGCGTGATTGGCGAAAAGGATATCGCCTCTGTGATCGATGCTCACTACGGCATCGCTCGCAGTTTCGACAACCACTCGATGGAATTCTTCCTTGGTTCGAACTTGCGCCTCCAGCCCCTCCAGCAGCACCCCGACCTCAACCCGAGTGAGCTCGCGCAATCTTGATTCCGCCTGTTCGCGCGCGTTAATTTGCGATTTGAGGTCGTCGATGGTCCCCTGGGTCTGATACGCCAGCGAAGCGAACTGCCCGAGAACATTCATGAGCCGCTGATCTTCCGTATCGAATCCGCGACGATCGCTGTGCATCATGGCCCATATCGTGCCGACGGCTTTGCCTCGGACGTAAAACGGAACCAACAGGCACTCTTCTGCCGCGGGCGAGACGGGCAGCAAATAGGGGTAACGTCGCTCGAAGCGCCGGAACAATAGGGCGCAATTACGATCAAGTACGTCTCCGCAGGGACCGAAATTGCGTGGCGTCCCGCCGCCGACGTGCTCTTTCCACATGCCCTTGATGGCCGGCCAATAGAATCGGTGCCCTTCGGGGTCCGGGGTTGCGCCATCCGACGTCAACAAACTGACGCCCGAAGAGTCAGCGTCGGTGACCCGCAGGATCGCGTCCGCCAATATGTCAAGAATGGTGTGCCGCGACTCGGCTAACGCACCGGCGAGCGTGACAAGTGCGGCGTTCTCTTTCGCGTGATCTGGGACGCGCGAAGGCCGCTGCGGTAGCTCCTCCGTGCAGAGGACCGATTCCAGGGAAGCCGCGCCATCCGGGATTGCACTTGCCAGAGTAACGGCATCTTTGGATTGGACGGGTTGGGCCACGTTTTCGCCTCCACAAAGTGCCAGCTGCGCGCGCTTCAGAACTTTCGAGGCCATGCCGCCGGCGAGGCCGGCATACTGGCAGTAGAGACGCCGCGAGTCTCGCGGGTTGAACCCCCCTCCGGACCTGACCGATTCACGTCGTGGGCAACCCGACCAAGCTCGGAAAAAGAGCAGCCAACGCCAAGCGAAGTACGAAACCATTATACGCGCTGTACACACCAGGTAATGTTTCGATGCCGTTGGCAACACGCCCGGATACGCGGCATCTCCTCAACAACTCGCAGTGGCAAAGCATTGTCCATCCGCCAACTGCCGCATAGAGCGCGCCCCCAGGGACCGGCGTGTTTCAATTCCGAGTTTTCGCATTTTGTAAATCAGCGTAGTGCGAGGCAATCCCAGCCGATTGGCCGC
>DATHMO010000104.1:0-3579 GCA_035486995.1 Bryobacteraceae bacterium | reverse complement strand
TCGAGCCCCCGCAGATGAGCCGCGCCACGACGCTGGTCAGCGTGAATCAGCAATTGGCGGTTTCGGCCGGTGTCGCGGTTGGCGCATTCTCGGTGGAATCCACTCTGTGGATACGCCACATGAACGAATTGACCGCCGACGTCTTCGCGCCGGCCTTTCTCGTGGTGGCGTTGATATCGACCGTGTCGGCCTTTTTCTTCTGGCGGATGCCCGACGATGCAGGCCACGAAATCTCCGGCCGCAAGGCGGTGGAGATTTCGAGCCGCAAGGGCGCAGCCAAGGAAGCCGTCAAGGCGGCGAGCCAGGGTACACAGGACGCACGGGATCAGCGGCTGGGGTAGCCCGGTTTTCCCTTGCGCCGCAGCAACGGCGACATCGTCTAGCCCAGAGTAACGATGTCCGGCGTAGACTCGCAAAAATTTGGTATAAATGACCGGACGCTCGCCTGAAGCGTTTACGTCTTAAGCGGACTGATCATTGTTCGCCAGTTCGACGGCCTCTCTCTTTAGCAGGCGGACACGCCAAAACTCTTCGCCCCGGAACAAGGTCAGTGCATCGATATGAGCCGAGCTCCCCGAAGTGCCCACAATCGCAAGAGCCGCCCAACGACCAAGTCGATGACCGCAAGGCCGGCTGCCGAAGAGCGTAAGATGAAGCCGGAGCCAAAACGGTTGGTGCCCGCATCCCAGACGACGCTGGCCAGCAGAATAGCATTTTTGCGCCGGCAGCACGCAATGACACTTGATCAACTCGCCGACGCGGCCGGGCTCACAAAGAGTTATGTTTCAAAGGTCGAGCGCGGCCTGTCCATTCCATCGATTTCCACCGCTCTGAAAATCGCCACTACTTTCGACCTCTCTGTTGGACAATTGCTCGGCGAAACCCAGTACGATGATGCGATCTCGGTCATCAGGCGAGACGAACGCCCGTCTTTCATGCGTGGCGGCAGTTCATCGGGGTACGATTACGAAATGCTCGCTCCCGGCAAGCGTTTCAAGACAATGGAGCCCTTTATCATGCGGCCGCCGCTCAAATTTCAGGACGATCGACGCTTTGAACATGGGGGCCAGGAGATGATTTTTGTGCTTTCCGGCGTGATCGAACTCGACTTCGGCAGCCATAGTTACACGCTCAATAGCGGCGACTGCGCTTATTTCGATTCGCATATTCCGCATCGGTCTCGTTCATTGAACGGCAAAGTTGCCCAAGCCCTTGTGGTTGTTACCGTCTAGCATCTGGAAATCCCGAGCCGCCTGTCTGGCTTGCGTCAGATTTGCTGTCGCATTTCCTTAATGACACCTTGTGTCATTCGTGATTTATTGTATCCTAAACCTTCCGCATGGTGAGGATAATCATGAACATCGTCACGAGAGACAAGGATACATATCACCGCCAGACTACCGAGCGAATGAAGCAACACTTCGTTTTGCCGGAGTGGTCGTCGCGCCAGAAGCTCGCCCTCACCTGTCGCATACTCGCTGCGGAAGGGCACGATTCCGGACTTGCCGGCCAGGCGACCACCCGAGGCGAGGCACCGGGTACCTATTATATGTTGCGCTTCGGTCTGGGTTTCGACGAGATCCGCTCGGACAATCTCCTGCTGGTGGATGACGACCTCAACGTGCTCGAAGGCGACGGGATGCCAAATCCGTCCAATCGCTTTCATCTCTGGATTTACCGCGCCCGGCCGCAGGTCAAAGCTATCGTGCACACGCACGCACCCCACGTTTCCGCGTTGTCCATGATTGGAGTGCCGCTCGTCGTCTCACACATGGATACCACCCTGTTCCACGAAGACTGTGCCTGGCTTCGTGAATGGCCGGGGACGCCGATCGGAGACGAAGAGGGACGAATAATCTCCGACGCGCTCGGGCACAAGCGCGCCATTCTTCTCGCCCACCATGGCCAGCTTGCGGCCTGCGAAACGATTGAGGAAGCGTCGATCCTCGCAATGTTTATCGAGCGCGCCGCCAAACTCCAACTGCTGGCGATGTCCGCCGGTACCATCCTTCCCATCGATCCTGCGCTCGCACAGGAAGCCCACGACTATCGCCTAAAGCGCAGCGCGATAGCTGCGACCTTCGCATATTACGCGCGTCGAATTCTTCGGCACGACCAAAACGTAATCGATTGAACTGCCGCCCGCCCCATACCGGGGCAAGTTCGTCTCGTTCCGGCTGATGGAGTGTCAGATGGCCGATGCCGTGCAGGGATCGTTGACCGGGCTCGTCAACAACCAAGCGGGACTGGCGCCACCGGCCAGGAAGGTCGTGCTCGCAAGCGCGTTCGGCACGATCATCGAATGGTACGACTTTTTCATTTACGGGACGGCGGCTGCTCTGGTTTTCGGCAAGACTTTCTTTCCGGCCGACGATCCGGTCGTCAGTACACTCGCCGCATTTAGCGTCTTCGCCGTCGGATATCTTGCCCGCCCACTGGGCGGCATCGTATTCGGCCACTTTGGCGATCGTATCGGCCGACGATCAATGCTCGTGATCTCGATCATGTTGATGGGCGGCGGGACGTTCCTTGTCGGCTTTTTGCCGAGTTACCAACAAATCGGCATCCTGGCGCCGATCTTCCTCATCGTATTGCGGATAATACAGGCGATTGGACTGGGAGGTGAGTGGGGCGGGGCCGTGTTGATGGTTGCCGAAACCGCACCGCCAAACCGACGGGGCTTGTTCGGCAGCATCGTCCAGATGGGTAACCCGCTCGGACGGCTGATTGCGACCGGAGTATTCGCGCTTGCCACGCGCTTGCCGGAATCCGAATTCCTGAGCTGGGGCTGGCGGCTGCCGTTTCTGGCGAGTGTCCTCCTGATCATGGTCGGGGTCTTCATCCGTATGAATTTGGACGAAACGCCCGCCTTCGAACGAATGCGCGCCACCAAGAAGACGGCGCGCATTCCACTCGTTGATGTGCTCACAACTTACAGGCGTGAGACATTAATTGCGATCGGCATCAAGGTGACGGAGGTTGCCTGGGTCAACATCCTCTCGGTATTCGCTGTCGCCTACCTCACGGGGCAACTTGGAATGAGCCAGGCGTTCATTCTTGACGCGGTGACGCTGGCAACTTTGTGCGAACTTTTCATCATGCCGATAACGGGATGGCTGTCAGACCGCGTCGGGCGCCGGCCCATCTACTTGTTTGGGACCATCTTTGGAATCTTGTTCGCATTCCCGCTTTTCTGGCTGCTCGAAACACGCAACCCAACATTGGTTCTCCTGGCGATTGTGATTGGAATAAGCATCTGCCAAGGCACCGTGTTCGCCCTCCACGCCAGCTTCATGCCAGAGCTGTTCGGAACGAAGGTGCGATATTCCGGAATATCGCTCGGCTTTCAGATTGGCGCCGCGCTTGGCGGCGGCCTGACCCCGCTTGTCGCCGCGGCCGTAGTGGGCTGGAACGGCGGTACAACGTGGCCGATTTCAGTTTTTCTGGTCCTGCTCGGATCAATCACCACGTTTGCGGTGATCAGCAGCCGGGAAAGTTCGGGTAAAGGCATCGATACCTAGCGCGAACCGGCGTCAACGCCCGCCATCCCCGCTAGCGACTACCGGAGCGGCGACACAG
>DATHMO010000103.1:0-4123 GCA_035486995.1 Bryobacteraceae bacterium | reverse complement strand
TCGCCGTGATTGACGCTGAGGAGCGGCTCGTCTTCTACAATCGTGCGTTTTCAGAAATCTTGAACCTGGACTCTGCGGCCGCCGAAGGCCGCCCGCTCATCGAAGTAGTTCGTAATTCCGATCTCTTAAGCCTGATCCGTCTCGCCCTGCGCGGCGATGAGGGCTTGCAAACCGACATCACCATAGGCATCACCCAAACGCAAAGTTTCTCCATCACCGCCGCGCCAGTTAAAGCTCTGGACGTTTCCGCCACGGTCGGCGCGCCCAATGAAAAACCTTCGGGCGCCGTTGTCGTCCTTCACGACGTCACCGAACTCCGCCGCCTGGAGCGTGTGCGCCAGGATTTCGTCGCCAACGTCTCCCACGAATTCAAGACGCCTCTCACTGCGATCCAAGGCTTTGCCGAAACTCTTCTCGCCGGCGCTCTCGACGATCCTGAAAACAATCGCCGCTTCCTGGAAATCATCCGCAATCACGCCATTCGTCTCGCCCGCCTCACCAACGATCTCCTCAAACTCGCTCGCATCGAAGCCGGGAAAATGGAACTGGAATTTTCGTCCGTAGGGCTGCTCGAACTCATCGAAGCCTGCACCGAAACCACTCTACTCAAAGCCAACCGCAAGGAAATCACTCTGGAGATCACCGTTCCACCGCAGCTTCCCGCCGTGCGCGGCGACGCAGCCCTGCTCCGCGACGTGCTGCAAAATCTCCTGGACAATGCCATCCAATACACTCCGCCCCGCGGCCACATTTCCGTCGCAGCGAGCGCCGGCCCCCGCGAAGCCGTAATCACCGTAACCGACACCGGCATCGGCATCCCCCTATCCGACTCCGAACGCATCTTCGAACGCTTCTACCGCGTGGACGCCGCCCGCTCCCGCGAAGCCGGCGGGACTGGCCTAGGCCTCTCAATCGCGAAACACATCGTAGAAGCCCATGGCGGCAAACTCTGGGTAGAAAGCACAGTAGGCCAAGGCTCCAAGTTCTCCTTCTCCCTCCCCCTAGACTCCTAGCCCCTGCCGCGCAACTGAGCTATGTGGGCTTTACTTGGTGCCTTGGGGAGGCGCTGGCGGGGGCGGTGAATCCTGATGCAGCACTTGGTTATACGTGGGGATTTGCGACGCATCCCAGCCGCCGCCCAACGCCTCAACGAGTTGCACGCTGGAAGTCATTTGCTGAATGCGCAGGTTGACGTCAGTTTGTTTGTTGCTGAGCAGGGTGGTCTGGGCGGTGATGACGTTGAGATATGGATCGATGCCCAATTTGTAGCGGTCGGTGGCGATCTTCAAATTGCGTTCCGCGGAAGTCACTGCAGTGTCCTGTTGCTGGATTTCGACAGAGAGAATTCGCAGGGCCGCTAGATTGTCTTCCACCTGTTGAAAAGCGGTTAGGACCGTCTGGCGGTAATTCGCGACGGTGGCGTCGTATTGCGCGCGATATTGCAGGACCGTGGCGTGGCGCAAACCGCCATCGTAAATCGTTTCGGAAAGGTTGGGTCCCGCGGAAAAGAATCGGCTGGGCCATGTAAACCATGAAGTGAACGACTTTGATTCGAAGCCAAGGTCTAAGCCAAGAGTAAGCGTGGGATAGTAGGCGGCGTATTGTACGCCAATCAGCGCGTTGGCTTGCTCCATCAGCCGCTCGTTCGCGGCGATATCGGGGCGGCGTTCGAGTAATTGCGACGGGACACCGAAAGGAACCGCGGGGGGATTGGACTTGAGAGGTTCCGCCGGAATGGAAAACGTAGATGCGGGCTGGCCGACCAGCATGCCGATGGCGTGTTCGAATTGCGAACGGAGAATGCCGAGGTTGGTGGCCTGAGCTTGCGTGGTTTCGAGCTGCGTTTCGGCTTGCGCGACAGCTTCGTCGGAATCAATGCCGGTCTCATAGAGAGCTTTGGTGAGATCGAGCGATTCCTGGTACGCGATCACGGTCGAGTCTAGCAATTGCTTCAGATCGTCCTGGCCGCGAAGCGAATAATAGTCCACGGCGACTTCGGCCTGCGCAGTCAAGCGCGCGTTTTCGAGATCGGCAGCACTGGCTTGCGCGGACGCGGTGTTAGCGCGAACCTGATTGCGAACCCGACCCCAGAGATCGGGAACCCACGTGGCGTCGAACGGCAAACTGTAAAACATCGAGGTTCCGGGTGTGACGGCGAGGGATGCCGCGGCACCTTGACGCGACCCGGTGATCGCGGGGCCGACGGTCACTGTGGGGTAATACTGCGAGCGGGCTTCCTTGACGATGGCGCGCGCGGCCATGTAGCTGGCCATGGCGGATTGAATATTCTGGTTGGAAATGTCCACCTGCTCTTCCAGAGCATTCAGCTGCGGGTCGTTGAACATCGTCCACCACTTTCCGTGGAGGACGTTGTCTTGCGGTTGAGCGACTTTCCAGCCATCGGTCTTGCTGAAATCGGCAGGAGTCAATTCTTTGTAAGCCGCGGGAGCCGGCGCGGACGGCCGCTGATATTTGGGACCGACGGTGCAACCTCCGAACGCGAGCGCGGCGAGCAAAGCGGAAGCAATTAAAACTTGCGACTTGCGGTGAGTTCGCTGCATCGTGGAAATCCCATTATTGCATCGTGCTACCGATTTGCTGGTAGCGCTTAATAATTGCAAAAGGCGTTTCATCAGTCTGCTGGCTCCTCTGCCCTGGCACCAAGCGCGAGATGGTGTTTGCGATCCCAGCGAACCCGCATGCGATCGAGATATAGATAAACCACAGGTGTGGTGTAGAGCGTGAGCATCTGGCTGACGATCAAGCCGCCGATGATGGTGATGCCCAGAGGCCTGCGCAATTCCGAGCCGGTGCCGGTGCCGAGCGCGAGCGGCAGCGCGCCGAACAGCGCGGCCATGGTGGTCATCAAGATAGGCCGAAAGCGCAGCAGGCAAGCCTGGTAGATGGCTTCTTCGGATGTCTTGTTCTCCTCGCGTTCCGCGGCCAGTGCAAAGTCAATCATCATGATTGCGTTTTTCTTGACGATGCCGATCAGCAGGATCACGCCGATGAGCGCGATGACGCTGAGGTCCACGTGAAACAGCAAAAGCGCTAGCACTGCTCCGACGCCGGCCGAAGGAAGCGTGGACAAGATCGTTATGGGATGAATGTAGCTCTCATACAGAATGCCCAGCACGATGTACACCGCCATCAGCGCGGTGATGATGAGAAATGGCTGGGTGGAAAGCGAGGACTGAAAGGCCTGCAACGTTCCGGAGAACATTCCGTGGATGGAAGATGGCACGCCCATTTTTTGCTGCATTTGAGTGATGGCGGTGGCAGCGTCGCTAAGGGCAACGCCGGGAGCGAGATTGAAAGACACGGTGACGGATGGAAACTGCCCCTGGTGATTGACGGAGAGTGGAGCCGTCGTCGGTGAATAATGCGTGACGGCGCTGAGCGGAACTTCTTTGCCCATTGTCGGGCGGATATAAATGTCGTTTAGCGAAGCGGGATCCTGCCAGAACTGCGGAGCGACCTCCATCACCACATGATACTGATTCAGCGGCGTGTACATGGTGGAGACCTGGGCCTGGCCGAACGCCTCGTACAAAGTGTTGTCAATCATCTGCGGGGTGATGCCCAAACGAGACGCGGTATCGCGATCGTAAACCAGCGAGGCTTGTAGGCCGCTGTTCTGCTGGTCGGTATTGACGTCCGTGAGGATGCGCTGTTTGCGCATTTCGGTGAGCAAGCGCGGGCCCCAGGTCACCAAATCATCAATGCTGTCGCTTTGAATTGTGTACTGATACTGCGCGTTGCTCTGGCGGCCGCCGATGCGCAAGTCCTGACCGGCCTGGAGGAACACTGTCGCGCCGGGAATGGAGATAAGCTTGGGGCGAAGCCGGTCAATCACCTGGCTGGAGCTGATCCTGCGTTCGTTGAGGGGCTTTAGCGCAAGATATACAAAGCCGGTGTTGACGGCGCCGCCGCCGCCGGTGAAGGCTCCGACGTTTTGCACGGCTGGGTCGGCCTTGATGATGTCCACGAAGCGCAGCGTGAGACTTTGCATGGCCTGGAAAGAAATGTCTTGGGCGGCCTGAATGCCGCCAAAAACAGTGCCGTTATCCTGCTGTGGAAAGAAGCCCTTGGGCACGATCCAGAAGAGGAAGATGTTGAGGCC
>DATHMO010000102.1:0-15938 GCA_035486995.1 Bryobacteraceae bacterium | reverse complement strand
CGAGTCTAAACGATCCCAACCTTATAGCTTAACCAGGTACGATTCTGATAGCGAGGCGCAAGTCGTCGAGGGGGTTTGTGACCGAGCCCTGGGCGAATCACGCGCCACACGTACACAACTCGGACTAGACTACGCTGTCCCGAAGTCCACTCCGAGGTAATTACTCCCGGGAAATGCGTCCACGGAAACCAGATCAGCGAGAAGTTGGCAACTAGCCTAACCGGCTGCATCCGCAATGGCGTGAGGCGTTTTGCCGGGCCATCCCACTCCCCCACGGTCGCGGCTCAGTTGCGCGCTCGCACACCCTAGCCCCGGGTAATGTCGGCTTAGGCGCTGCGGACCGACCGGCGCGATCCCACGGTTGCCGCCTCGGCCTTCACCGGCTTGCGCTGGGCCGTTTCGTCCAGACGCCGGACCTGATCGCTCACGCACACCAGGAACATGGGCTGCTTGGCGTTCTTCAGGATGTCGATGATCCGCTCCTGCTGGTCTTCCAGGTAAATGGACTTGCCGTCGGTGACCAGGTGCAGATCGGAGTTCGATTGCATCACGTCGCTCAACCGCTTGCCCATCTCGCGCTGCAGGAACCGCAGGACCCGGCGGATCTTCTGTAACGAAAATCCCTTGCGCCGGAGCTCGGCAATGACCGTAATTTCAATTACTTCCTCGGACTGGTAGACGCGCTTGTGGCCCTCATGGCGCGGGGAGACCACCTTGCGCTCATCCCACCACTGCAGCTGCCGCAAACTAACCTGGGCGATGCGCGAAACGTCGCTTGAGGCAAACGTCCGGATGCTGTCTTCTGATTCAGAACGACTTTTCTTTGTTTTGAACATGTTCCCCCGCTAACGTTTCTAACATGAGCGCCATTAAATTTTACCTGAGCCAACGCGGGTGTCAATAGGGAAGTGCAACGTCCTGAAATTTCCGCCTACCCCCCGCCGACAAACTGTACGATCTCTAACGTCGAGCCCGGCCCGATGATCGCATGATCCCACCCCTGGCGGTGCACGATGGACCGGTTTAATTCCACCGCAACCCGCTCAGGATCGACCTCGAGCCACACCAGCAATTCCCGCAGCGTGCGACCATCGGGCGCAAGCCGAACTTGTCCATTAACAACAATTTCGATCTGTTTTGTTGTGGGCGCTGCCATCCCGCGTTTCCCGATTGTGAAACTCGAACTTGCGGCCAGAGGCCGGATCTCATTATAGTCGAGTGTTAGGGATCTGAGTCCACAATCCACACAACCGCATGCCGACATCCTATCCTGATACCTACTTTCCGGTTCTGGTGCAAATCGTGATCGCGGTGGTGATTGCCGCGGCGCTGGTCGCGATTTCGTTCCTGCTGGGTAAACACGTCAAGAACCGGGTGAAGGATTCGCCCTACGAATCCGGCATGGCGCCCACCGGCTCGGCCCGCGAGCGTTTCAGCGTCAAGTTTTATCTGGTGGCGATTGTCTTCATCCTTTTCGACATCGAAGCTGTGTTCCTGTACCCCTGGGCCGTCGTGTATCGCGAGCTGAAGCTGTTCGGATTCGGCGAGATGCTGTTGTTCGTGGCTTTGGTGCTGGCCGGATTCTTTTACATCTGGCGGAAGGGCGCGCTGGATTGGTCGCAAGACGCGTCGGAAGGCAGTCCTTATGATGCCGAGGGAGCGCGGGTAACCAAGCGGGAGACCAAGAATGCTGCCTGACGTATTGAAAGAACACACGGCCGCTGCGGCGCTGGACGCTGCGATTCCCGGAGCCATCACGGCTGGCCATGCCGAACGGAACGAGCCGACGCTTTGGATCGCCCCCGAGCAAATCGTAGAGGTCTGCCGATTCTTGAAGGACCAGCAGCGCTTCGTTCGTTTGAGCGCGATCACCGCGGTGGATTGGCTTCCGGCCGACCCGCGATTCGAGGTGGTGTACCTGTTGCACTCGCTTGAGCGCAACCAGCGCTTGCGGCTGAAATGCTGGCTCACGGAGTCGGCATGCGAGATCGAGTCCGTTACAGGCGTCTGGCGCACCGCGGATTGGTATGAACGCGAAGTGTTCGACATGTTCGGCGTGCGTTTCCGCAACCATCCCAACCTCACTCGCATCCTTATGCCGAGCGATTGGGAAGGGCACCCGCTACGCAAGGATTATCCGGTTCACGGACACAAGTACAGCTACCAGGATGAACAGTAAGTAGAGTGCGCTATGCGTGAATCCATACTTCATACCGATTCGATAACCGCGACCGACGCGACGCTCGAGACCGTGGGCCGGATCGCGTCTCCCAGCACCAGCAAGCGGATGGTCCTGAACATGGGGCCGCAGCATCCTTCCACGCATGGCGTGCTGCGCATCGTGCTGGAGCTGGACGGCGAGACGATTTTGAAAGCCGTGCCCGACATCGGATTTCTGCACACCGGCATTGAAAAACAATGCGAAGTGAAGACCTGGCAGCAAGCGGTGACGCTGACCGACCGCGTGGATTATCTTTCGAACCTGTCGAACAATTTGGTCTACGCGCTTTCAGTGGAGAAGCTGATCGGCGACATCGAGATTCCGCCCAAAGCGCAATGGATGCGCGTGCTGCTGGTGGAATTTCAGCGCTTGAATAGCCATCTGGTGTGGCTGGGGACGCACGCGCTGGACATCGGCGCGATGACCATGTTCTTCTACTGCTTTCGCGAGCGCGAAGATATTTTGCGGATCTTCGAAATGTTTTCCGGGCAGCGCATGATGACCAGCTATATCCGCATCGGCGGCCTGGCGCTGGAACCACCGCGCGGCTGGCAGCAAGCGGTCGGCAAGTTCATCAACGCATTTCCGAGCAAGGTGGACGAATACGAAGAGCTGCTCAACAGCAATCCGATCTGGATGCGCCGGACGCAGGGCGTGGGCTTCGTCCCGCTCGAAGATCTGCTCGATCTGGGCGTCACTGGTCCCATGATTCGCGCGGCTGGCTTGAAGTGGGACGTTCGCAAGGATGAGCCGTACTCGAGCTACGATCAGTTCGAATTTGAAATTCCGGTGCATACCGAAAACGACGTGTTCGCTCGGTACCGCGTGCGCGTCGAAGAAATGCGGCAGAGCGCGCGCATCATCAAACAGGCGCTAGAAGGAATGCCCGAAGGCGCTTGGCAAGCGGCCGCGCCCAAGATCGTGCTTCCCGAGCGCGAGAAAATGAAGACGCAGATGGAAGCCTTGATTTATCACTTCAAGATTGTGACGGAGGGCTTCCGCGTTCCGGCCGGCGAAGCGTATCAAGCCGTGGAATCGCCGCGCGGGGAAATTGGTTACTACGTGGTGAGCAACGGGACGTCCAAGCCGTACCGCGTATTTATGCGTACACCGAGTTTCGGGAATTTGCAGGCGCTGGCGCCGCTGCTGGAGGGCCGGCTGCTGGCCGATTCCATCGCGTCGCTCGGTAGCATGGACTTTGTATTGGGAGACGTAGATCGCTAAAGGTGACCCGCTGATGACGTTTTCACCCGAACTGGAAGCCAGATTCGCGAAACTGCTGGAAAGCTATCCGCCCGGACGGACGCGCTCGGCCATTGTGCCGATGCTGCTGTACGCACAAGACGAGGTCGGCCACATTTCGCATGAGTTGATCGAGGAAGTGGCGCGCCGTTGCCAGGTGCAGTCGCTGCAAGTCGACGAAGTGGTGGGCTACTATTCGATGCTCCACCGCAAGCCGCTTGGGAAGTGCCACGTGCAGGTGTGCACCAACATCAGCTGCCTGATTTTGGGCGGCGAAGAATTGTATGAATATGCTTCGAAGAAGCTCGGGATCGGAAACAAGGAAGTAACGCCGGACGGACAGTTTTCGTTGGAAGAAGTGGAGTGCATGGGCGCGTGCAGTTGGGCGCCGGCGGTGCAGCTCAACTACGATTTCCATCACTATGTAACGCCGGCGAAGCTGGATCAACTGCTCGCGGATGTGAGAAAGGCGCAGTAGGCATGGCGGATTCAAGAACCACTCCCTCACGGTCGCGGCTCGGTAACGATGTTTTGTTCTACGGAGCCGCGCGCGTTAGCAAGCGGTATAACAATGCTCTATAACGAACCCAGCCCGCTCGAAGTAAAAATCCTGACCAAACGCTTTGGTCTGAAGAATTCCGAATCGCTCGACACCTATCTCGCCACCGATGGCTACAAGGCTTTTCTCAAAGCCATCGAGATGACGCCCGAGCAGATCATCGAGGAAGTGAAAGTGTCGGCGTTGCGCGGGCGCGGCGGCGCGGGATTTCCTTCTGGAATGAAGTGGAGCTTCGTCCCCCGCACGTCGCCCAAGCCGAAATACATCATCATCAATGCCGACGAGAGCGAGCCGGGCACTTGCAAAGACCGGCTGCTGATGGAGAACGATCCACATCAGTTGATCGAGGGCATTCTCATTGCCGGTCGCGCGGTGGATTCGCACAAAGGCTACATCTATATTCGCGGTGAGTATCGCTACTTGATCGAGGCCATGGATCGCGCCATTGCCGAAGCGTACTCGCGCGGCTACCTCGGCAAAAACATACAGGGCACGGGCTTTGATTTCGATCTTTACACGCACACCGGCGCCGGCGCGTACGAGTGCGGCGAAGAAACGGCGTTACTCGATTCCATCGAAGGTAAGCGCGGCGTCCCGCGCATGAAGCCTCCGTTTCCGGCCGTGGTGGGCGCATGGCAATCGCCGACGCTGCTCAGCAACGTGGAAACATTTTCGGCGGTTCCCGCCATCATTCGCGATGGCGGCGCGGCGTTTGCGGCCTTGGGTCCACCGAAGAACGGCGGCACGCGTCTGGTCTGCTTGTCGGGCCACATCAACAAACCCGGCGTCTACGAACTGCCCACCGGTTTCAATCTGCTTCGTATGATTTATGAAGTCGGCGGCGGCATGCGCAATGGCAAGAAGCTGAAAGCAGTGGTGCCCGGCGGATCGTCATGTCCGATCTTGAAAGCCGACGAGTGCGACATCGCGATGGATTTCGATTCGCTGGCCAAGGTAAAGAGCATGTTAGGATCGGGCGGCACCGTGGTGCTGGACGAAGAAACCTGCATGGTAAAGTTCGCGCAGCGCATTATGAAATTTTATGCGCACGAAAGCTGCGGATGGTGCATCCCATGTCGTGAAGGGACCACGTGGCTCAAAAAGATGCTGGATCGTTTTCACGCCGGCGCCGGCCAGAAGAGCGACATTCCGCTGATTGGCGAGTTGTCGAAGAACATGCTCGGCCGGACGTTCTGCGCGCTCGGCGACGCAGCCGCGATGCCGACCATCTCCATCGTGGAAAAGTTCCCCGAAGATTTCGAAGCGCATCTAAATGGCAAGCCGTGCCCCTATCAGCACTCAGCGGAACTGGCGATGGCCTGAGGCTCTTACAAATATGAAGCCCTCACAACAATGAGCGACCTAATTCATCTCACAATCGATGGCCGCGCGGTCACGGCCGCGCCCGGGACGCTGGTGATCAACGCCGCCAAGGCTGTTGGCATCGAAGTTCCTTCGTTCTGTTATTACGACGGCTTGACGCTGCAGGCCGCCTGTCGCATGTGCCTCGTGGAAGTGGAAAAGACGCCGAAGCTGCAGGTGGGCTGTACGCTGCCCGTGGCCGAAGGCATGGTCGTCCATACCGATTCGCCGCAAGTACACGAAGCGCGCAAGGGCACGCTCGAATTTCTGCTGACCAACCATCCGCTGGATTGCCCGGTGTGCGACAAAGGCGGCGAGTGCGAACTGCAGGACATGACGTTCCGCTACGGCATGGGCGAGAGCCGGTTCGTGGAACAGAAGCAGCATATCGACGAACAACAATGGTCGCCGGTTGTGTTTTACGATAAACCACGCTGCATTTTGTGCTATCGCTGCGTGCGCATCTGCGACGAAGGCATGGGAGTGAAGGCGCTCGGCGTCGGCAATCGCGGCTCCGTGTCGGTGATCGAGCCGAATCACTTCGATCATCTGGAGTGCGACGAATGCGGCATGTGCATCGATATCTGCCCGGTGGGCGCGCTCACTAGCGGCACGTATCGTTATAAGACGCGTCCTTGGGAAATGAAGCATGTCGGCACCATTTGCACGCATTGCGCCGATGGCTGCAAGACCACGCTCGGTGTCCGCAACAACGAGATCATTCGGGGCAACAATCGCGACCGATCGGGAATCAACGGCGAGTTTCTGTGCATCAAGGGCCGCTATGCGGCGGACTTCGTGAACAGCCCGGAGCGCCTGCAATCGCCGCTAGTGCGCCGGAACGGAAAGCTTGAGCCGGTGTCCTGGTCCCACGCGCTCACGGCCGCGGCCGCAAAGCTCGGTGAAGTGAAGGCGCGCGGCGGCAAATTCGCGGTGATCGGCTCCAACCACACCAGCAACGAAGAGAATTACTACCTGCAGAAATTCGCGCGTGAGGCCCTGGGAACGAACAATATCGATCACCATCGCACCGGCGACGTCGCGACACTGCTCGACGCGCTCAGCGGCAAGAAGGACGCGCTCGCGACCACGGCCGATCTCTACGACCGCAAAGCGATTCTCGTAGTTTCGAGCGATCTCGCGCAGCAGCATCCGTTTCTCGCGTTTCAGATTCGCGCCAATTACCGGCATCACAACGCGCACGTTTACACCGTGACGCCAGGTCCCGTGCGCGAGCAAAGCATCGCTCTACGCAGCGTCATCACCGTGCCCGGACACGAACTGGCCGACGTAGTCTCGCTGAGCGAGCAACTCAAGAAAGAAACCGAGCTGGTAATTTTGTTCGGCGACGCGATCAAGGGCGACAAGATCCGCCAACTGGTGGCGTTCGGCGATTCGCTCGGCATCCCGGTGAAATACGTTTGCCTGGTCGATTATTCCAACTCGCGCGGCGCGTCCGACTTGGGCCTCGGTCCCGATTCCGGTCCCGGCTATCGGCCGGTAAATGCGCCCGGCCTGGCGTACGATGAAATCCTCGCGGCCACCGATCTCGATGTGCTGTGGGTGGTGGGCGCGAATCCGCTGAAGCACTCCGCGCTCGCGTCCTCGAACGCTTTCGTAATCGTCCAGGAGATGTTCCTCACCGAAACCGCGCAGCGCGCGGACATCGTGCTCCCAGCCGCTTCCGCTTATGAGAAACACGGCACGGTGACCAATGTGTGCGGCGAAGTGCAGCGCCTGAAAGGCGGCGTGCAGGTGATGGGGACCAAGCCCGATCTCGAAATCATGGGCCTGCTTTCGAAAGAACTGGGCGTGAATCTCGGCATGTGGTCCGCCGACAAGGTGCTCGAAGAGATTCGCGCGAACGTGCATGGTTATAATATTCCTTTGCCAATACTCGCCACAGGTGGAGCTGCGCAAACCGCGCCGGTGAATGGCCGGGTGCCGGCGAGTTCGCGGCCGGATCTGATTCAGTCCGCGCGCGACACCCTGTTCACGTCTGGAACCTTGGGGCGATATTGTTCAAAGCTGAAGTCCACCCTTGAGGCGCCGGGCGCATTGTATTCGGAGCCGCGCCCGTAGAGTCTCCATGACCCTTTCCGAGATCCTCTCTAATTTCTACGTAGTCAGCCTCATCAAGGTGGCGCTGGTGGCGTTCGTACTTCTCACCACGCTGGCCTATTTGCAGTGGATCGAGCGCAAAGTCATCGCGCACGTCCAGCTTCGCGTGGGGCCGTACCGCGTGGGCCCGCACGGATTGCTGCAGCCGCTGGCCGACGTGGTGAAACTCATCACCAAGGAAGGCTTGATCCCGTCGCACGTCAACAAGCTCTTCTATTTGATGGCGCCGTTCGTGGCGGTGGCTCTAGCGCTTACTTCCATCGCCGTTATTCCGTTCGGCCCGGAAATCACCATCGGACCAGTGAAGACGTGGATGCAGCTTACCGACCTGCGCATCGGCATCCTGTTTGTGCTGGCGGTTTCCTCCATCGGCGTTTATGGCGTTGCATTGGGCGGATGGGCGTCGAACAACAAATATTCACTGCTGGGCGGCCTTCGCAGTTCGGCGCAGATGATCAGCTATGAGCTGCCGCTGGCGCTCGCGGTAGTGGCGCCGCTGCTACTGGCCAACACGCTCAGCTTTCGCGAAATGGTGAATTACCAGGGCGGCTACTGGCTCGGCTTCATTCCGAAATGGAACCTGTTCCCCGAGATCGTCGGCTTCATCGTTTTCATGATCGCTTCGTTCGCCGAAACCAATCGCGTTCCGTTCGATCTTCCCGAAGCCGAAAATGAACTCGTCGCCGGCTTCCACACCGAATACAGCAGCATGAACTTCGCGGCGTTCTTCATGGCCGAATACGCCAACATGGTGACGGTCACCTGCGTGGCTACGCTCCTGTTCCTCGGTGGCTGGACTCCGCCCTTCCCGGCGCCTTATTCCGACGCCGTGCCCATACTCGTATTCGCGATCAGTGGATTGATCGCCCTCTATCACGGCCTGAATCCGGCGCGTCGCATGGACAGGTTTACGCTGCCGGCGACCGCGGTTGTGTTTCTCGGAATCGCAGCCATCTTTGGCCTGTCGCTTTTCGTGCCCATGCTGAACACGATTCTCATGGCGCTGTTCTGGTTTTGCGGCAAGGTCCTCGTATTGTTGTTCATCTTCATCTGGGTGCGCGCGACGCTGCCGCGTTTCCGTTACGATCAGTTGATGCGCTTCGCCTGGATCTTCCTATTTCCGCTGGGGATGATCAACCTGCTGGCCACCGGCTTGATCGTAGCTTTGACTACAAAATGAGGGCTTTGATTACCAAATAGCCTATGACTGCACTGATTTTCCTCGTTTTCGCCGCTATCGCGGTCATCTGCGGTATCAACCTCGTCGTGCAGACTCACCCGATCGCTAGCGCGCTGTCGCTGATCGGAGTAATGGGATCGCTCGCGATTCTTTACTTGCAGCTCGGCGGCGAGTTCATCGCCATGGCGCAAATTATCGTGTACGCGGGCGCCGTCATGGTGCTGTTTATCTTCGTCATCATGCTGTTGAACGCCGGCGCGGAAACACCCACATTTCAAGCCTCGAGTTTCGTCAAGTACTTCGGCATTATTCTGCTGTTCGGGTTTCTCGTACTCATGAGCTTTATCATCCAAGCCACGCTCCCGAAAACGGAAGGCGTCACTTTTGGAGCATTCCAGGGCACGGCCGCCGACATCGGCCGAAAGCTGTTCACCAGCTATCTTCTTCCGTTCGAAGTAACCTCGATCCTGATCCTGATCGCCCTCGTCGGCGCGATCGTGCTTGCGAGAAAGGAAGTCTGAGCATGCCCAACGCCGTGCTAACCAGTCCCGTACCGCTGGGCTGGTATCTCATCCTCAGCGCGATTCTTTTCGGTCTCGGTGTGGCCGGGTTTATCTTCCGGCGCAACATTATTACAGTCTTCATGTCCATCGAGCTCATGCTGAACGCGGTGAATTTGAGCTTCGTGACATTTTCCTACCAGTTCAAGCAAGTGGATGGACACATCTACAGTTTCTTCGTGATGGTAGTGGCCGCGGCCGAAGCCGCCGTGGGATTGGCCATCATCCTAACCGTATTCAAGAACCGCAGCACGCTGATGATCGACGACGTCAATTCGATGAAGTACTGAGTCTCTTTTCAAATGAACCTTTGGCTGATTCCAATTCTTCCGCTGCTCGGGTTTCTGGCGAACGGGCTTTTAGGCCGGCGCGTTCCGAAGGCGTTCATCAATACCGTTGCCATCGGCTCGGTGCTGCTCTCGTTCCTTTGGGTGGTGAAGACGCTGCTCGGGCTCGGCGCCATCGAGACCAAGTACATCGAACACTACTACACCTGGATCCAAAGCGGGATGCTGAACATCAGCGTCGATTTCGCTGTGGATCGCCTCACCGCCATCATGCTCCTGGTGGTGACGGGCGTCGGCACGTTGATTCACATTTACGCAGTCGGCTACATGGAACACGAGGAAGGCTACTACCGCTTCTTCGCCTTTCTGAACCTGTTCATGTTTTTCATGCTGGTCCTGGTGCTGGCGCAGAACTACCTGCTGCTGTTCGTCGGATGGGAAGGCGTGGGATTGTGCAGCTACTTGTTGGTCGGGTTTTACATCGCCGAACAATACGCCACCACCGCGGGCAACAAGGCCATGATCGTGAACCGCATCGGCGATTTCGGATTCTCGCTCGCAATCTTTTTGATCGTGAAGCAATTCGGATCGCTCGATTTCACCAAGGTCTTTGACGCGGCCAAGGGCATGCCCGTCGAGGCAAGTATTGGAATTCTCACCATCATCACTCTGCTGCTCCTGGTCGGCGCCACCGGTAAATCCGCGCAGATCCCCTTGTATGTCTGGCTGCCTGACGCCATGGCGGGTCCCACGCCCGTCTCCGCCCTGATCCACGCCGCCACCATGGTCACGGCCGGCGTTTACATGATCGCGCGCTCGGCCACCATCTTCACTAAAGCGCCCATCACCATGGACACCGTGGCCGTCATCGGGCTTGCCACCGCGTTCTTCGCCGCCACCATTGGCATGACCCAGATGGACCTCAAGAAAGTGTACGCGTATTCCACGGTTTCGCAGCTCGGCTACATGTTCCTGGGCGTCGGCGTGGGCGCGTTCTCGGCCGGCATCTGGCACGTGATGACGCACGCGTTCTTCAAGGGCCTGCTGTTCCTGGGCGCGGGCGCGGTGATGCACGGTTTGCACGGCGAACTGGACATCCGCCAGATGGGCGGCCTGCGCAAGTACATGCCGATCACAGCTTGGACGCTATTCTGTGCCTCGCTTGCGATCTCAGGTGTTCCGGGCACATCGGGGTATTTCAGTAAGGACGCCATCCTCGTCGCCGCTTACGCACATGCTCCTTGGATGTACTGGGTCGGCGTGCTCACCGCCGGCATGACCGCGTTCTACGTTTTTCGCGCCTGGTTTATGGCCTTCACCGGCGAGTATCGGGGCCACGCGCACCCCCACGAATCGTCGCTGGTGATGACCGGCCCGCTCATCATCCTGGCCATCTTAGCGCTGGTTGGCGGCTTCGCCTTCAAAGTGCCGCACTACCTCGAAGGCATGTTCACCGAGGGTCCCGAGAACGAGGTCATGGCCTTGGTTTCGGCTGCCGTCGGTCTCTTGGGCATTTTCCTGGCGTACGTCTTCTATGTTGCGAAACCAGGCCTTGCCGATTCGTTCGCCAAATCCCTGGGCGGCCTCTACACTCTGGTCTACAACAAATACTTCGTCGACGAGGCTTACGACGCGGCCGTCGTCCAGCCTTTGCTCGAAGGCTCCCGCACCGTGCTTTGGCGCGGCATGGACGCTGGACTGATCGACGGCATGGTAAACGGCGCCGGGCACCGGTCGCGCGGCATCGGTGCTATCTTGCGCCGCATCCAATCCGGCAACATCCGAAGTTATGCGGCCTGGGTGGTGCTGGGTTCGGTCGTCGTGCTTCTTGCTATCGGATTCGCGGGAGGCCTCCGATGACCCTGCTCGATATCGTCATTTTCCTGCCGCTGCTCGCTTTCGTGGTCGCTTTGGCGTTGCCCAAAGACAACCCGCAACTGATCCGGATATTCTGCCTGATCGCGTCGCTGGTTGTTTTCCTGATTTCACTCGGCTTGATCGCGCCCGTCTGGTCCGCGACACCCGGCAAGTTTGCGCTCGAAAACAACCAGGTTTGGATTCAATCGCCCGCCATCAACTATCACACCGGTCTCGACGGCATCAGCTTGTGGCTCGTGATTCTCACCACGCTCCTCACGCCGCTTTGCGTGCTGGTTTCCTGGCGCTCCATCGACAAGCACATCAAACAATTCTTCGCGTTCCTGTTGTTGCTCGAGTTCGGACTGATCGGCGTTTTCTGCGCGCTCGACCTGTTCCTGTTCATCGTCTTCTGGGAAGTTACGCTCGTTCCGATGTACTTCCTAATCGGCGTCTGGGGTCACGAACGCCGGATTTATTCGGCCCTCAAGTTCTTCGTGTACACCATGGCCGGGTCGATGTTGATGCTGGTCGCGATAATCTACCTCTACATTCAGGCCGGCACGTTCGACTACACCAAGATCCTCGCGGGCCTGCAAAGCGGTGCGATTTCGCTCAGCTCCGTCGAACAATTCTGGCTCTTCCTCGGCTTCTTCATCGCCTTCGCCATCAAAGTTCCCATCTTCCCGCTGCACACCTGGCTGCCCGACGCGCACGTGGAAGCTCCCACCGCGGGCTCCGTGATGCTGGCGTCGGTCATGCTGAAAATGGGCACCTACGGACTGCTCCGATTCTGCGTTCCCATGTTTCCAGGCGCGGCGCGCGAGTGCGCCAATTGGATCGTAGTTCTCGCCATCATCGGCATTGTTTACGGCGCTCTGGTGGCACTGGTCCAACCCAACATGAAGAAGTTGGTCGCGTATTCATCGGTGAGCCACTTGGGATTTGTCGTCCTCGGGATCTTCAGCTTCACGCAGCAGGGATTCGACGGCGCCGTGTATCAGATGCTGGCGCACGGTATCTCAACCGGCGCGCTGTTCCTTCTAGTCGGCTTCCTCTACGATCGCCGGCATTCGCTCGAAATCGCGTCCTATGGCGGCGTGGCGACGCCCGCTCCCTGGCTTGCGACGGCCTTCATGATCACCATGCTCGCGAGCGTTGGCCTGCCGACGCTCAGCAATTTTATCGGCGAATACCTTGTGATGCAAGGCTCCGCCCAAGTCGATTTTCGTTGGACCGTCTTCGCCGCGCTCGGCCCGATTCTTTCGGCTTGCTATCTCCTGTGGCTTTATCAGCGCACGTTCTTCGGCAAAGCTTCCGAGGATCTAACGCACCACATGCCCGATCTCAACTTCCGCGAATACGCCATCATGGTTCCGTTGATTGTTCTCATGGTCTGGCTGGGCAGCTACACGCAGAGCTTCCTTCCACCAATTTCCGCTTCGAACGCGGTGCTGCTTGGGCCGTTTGACGCGAGCCGCGAGATTCACGCCAAGTCCCCGGCGCACAAGCCCGCGCTAGCCGCCCAAGGAGAATTAGCCAATGCCCGTTAACTTCATGCCGTCGGGCACGGATTATCTCCGCATCCTGCCCGAAATCATCATGACCGTGGCCGGCGCTCTGATCATGCTGATCGAGGGCTGGCTGCGCGAGAACAAGAAGCGAAACCTTGCGGTCCTGACGTTCATCGCCTTCGCCGCTGCTCTGGTGGCGGCGGTTGTAGCCAACGCCAGTCCGGGCCTGTCGTTCTCGAACATGCTGATCGTCGACGGCTTTGCGACATTCTTCCGCGTGCTGGTCATCGGCGTCGGCATCTTGAGCCTGCTTTCGGCCGTGCAATATCTCAAGCGCGAGCACGCCGAGTCGTCCGAATACTACGCCTTGCTGCTATTCTCGGTAACCGGCCAGTGCATCATGGCCACGGCCAACGAGCTGATCATGATCTTCATTGGTCTCGAGATTTCCTCCATCGCCACCTACGTTCTTGCCGGCTATCTGCGCGACGACAAACGCAACAACGAATCCGCTCTGAAGTATTTCCTGCTCGGATCGTTCGCTACCGCGTTCCTGCTCTACGGAGTCGCATGGATTTACGGCACCACCGGGAGCACCAATCTCAGCGTCATACGAATCGCGCTGCTGACCCCGGGTTCGGAGCGCAACGTCATTCTCGCCGGAACCGCCGCGGCGCTCATGTTCGTCGGATTCGCCTTCAAAGTTTCGGCGGCCCCGTTCCAAATCTGGGCGCCCGACGTTTATCAAGGTGCGCCCGCGCCAGTGACGCTGTTCATGTCGGTCGGTCCCAAAGCCGCTGCTTTCGCCGTTTTCATCCGCGTGTTCACGACCGCTTTTGGACCCATCACCAGCCACTGGGAACCGTTCGTATGGTCGTCGGCGCTGCTCACGATGATCATCGGAAACTTCGCGGCCCTGCTGCAGACGAACATCAAGCGGATGCTCGCCTATAGCTCCATCGCCAATGCCGGCTACATTATGGTCGCCATTGCCGCGCACAACGAGATCGGAGTCGCCGCCGCCATGTTCTATTTGGCTGCGTACGCATTCATGAACATCGGAGCCTTCGCCGTCATCACACATTTCTCACGGCAAGGCGAAAAGTTCGTCAACATTGAAGATTTCGCGGGACTCGGCTGGAAGCAGCCCGTGACCGCTGGATTGTTCGCCGTCTTTCTGCTATCGCTGATCGGCGTGCCGCTCACCGGCGGGTTCTTCGGAAAGTTCTACATCTTCAAAGCCGCGCTCGATGCGAACCTGGTGTGGCTCGCGATCCTCGGCCTGCTGAACAGCGCCATAGCGGCTTACTACTACTTGCGCATTCTCGTTGTGATGTACATGAACGAAGCCGGCGAAGCGACGGACAGCGTGCAGCCCATCGGTGTCGGCATTGGCGCGACGCTTTGGGTCGCGGCGGTTGGAACGCTAGTGCTCGGAATCTTCCCGTCGGTGGTGCTGAACTTTGCTACCGCTTCGAGCGCACTGTTAAAGTAGCTCCGCTAACCCACCACGTTCAGCAGCGTCTTGCTCATCTGATCGTCCACCTTCAGCACTTGAATGTTGGCGTCGAAGCTGTTCTTCGATTGAAGGAGTGCGATGGCTTGCGTGCTTAAATCCGCTACATCGCCTGGAGCGGAAGATGAAAACGGCGACTGCGCAATCTTCGATGCCGCCTGGTTAAACTGTGCTTCCGATGTCTGCAACCCTTGCAGGGCTGTTGTCTGTCCAATCGTCATGGGAAACCTCCCAAGGAACCGACTATATGCTCTTTTCCCTAACTTCCTCTTCGGTAGCCCTGGCCAGAAATTGAGCCAAAGTGTACTTAAGGCCCTCGATTCCTTGCCCCGTCACGCTAGATATCTCATAAAAGGGCAGTTGCTTCGCCGCCGCCAAAACCCTTAGCTCCTCGATGCGCCCCGGGTCCTGCGCCACATCCACCTTAGATGCCACCACGAACATCGGTTTTTGGAGCAGATCCGGGCTGAACCCCTCCAACTCCTCCATCACCACGCGGAAGTCCTCCACCGGATCGCGTCCCGTCGCTTCCGACACATCCACCAGGTGCACCAACAAACGCGTACGCTCGATGTGCTTCAGGAATTGCACGCCCAAGCCGTGGCCCAGATGCGCGCCTTCAATCAGCCCCGGAATGTCGGCCACCACGAAGCTCTCATCGCCCACGCTGACGACCCCCAAATTCGGCTCGAGCGTGGTGAACGGATAGTCGGCGATCTTGGGCCGCGCCGCCGAAATCCGCGAAATCAGCGTCGATTTGCCGGCGTTTGGAAAACCTACCAGCCCCACATCGGCCAGCAGCTTCAACTCCAGCCGCAGCCGCTTCTCATCGCCTGGACGGCCCGGCTCGTGTTCCGTGGGAGCTTGATGCGTAGACGTCGCGAAATGCTGATTACCGCGCCCGCCCTTGCCGCCATGCGCGATCACGAATCGTTCGCCGGGGTGGGTAAAATCGTGCAGCTGCTCGCCGGTCGCGTCGTCATAGACAACCGTGCCCACGGGAACCGGAACGTCGATGGAAGCGCCATCCCGGCCCGTGCGCTGGCTGCCTTCGCCGTGCCGTCCGCGCTGGGCTTCATGTTCGGGATTAAAACGGAAATGCAGCAGAGTGTTGTGGTGTTCGCTCGCGACAAAAACGACATCGCCGCCCCGCCCGCCGTCGCCGCCGCTGGGTCCTCCGCGCGGAACGAATTTCTCGCGGCGAAACGCAAGACAGCCATTGCCGCCGTCGCCCGCCTTCACGCGGATTCGTACTTCATCAATAAACATGGATTCGGCTGAGTTGAACTAATGTGACCGAGCCCGCAGGCTGCGTTCGGAAGGATTACTCGGCGGCTTCGATGCTGATGAACTTGCCGAAGCGGCCGCGATCGCGAAATACCACGATGCCCGGGACCTTCGCAAACAGCGTGTCATCCTTGCCGCGCCCGACGTTCTCGCCGGGCTTGAAAGTGGTGCCGCGCTGGCGTACCAGGATGGACCCGCCCGTCACCGTCTCGCCGCCGAAGCGCTTCACGCC
>DATHMO010000101.1:0-5238 GCA_035486995.1 Bryobacteraceae bacterium | reverse complement strand
ACGCTGTGTCACATCGGACCGCATATCGGGCACGCGTGGAAAGAAGTTGCGTCCCATTTCAGTTGCTCCGCTTCCGTCATTGCCGTGGCAGGACGCGCAATGATCCGCGAAGTGCCGAGCCGATTCCTGGAGCAACTCGGGAGAGCTGGTGAATGGATTCTTGCCGTCGCGCGCAGACCGCGGCATCGACCACGAACGCAGCCTGCGAGCCAGCGCAACCTCGGACGGCGTGGGCGCCCCACGCGCGCCGGGATAGCTCTGCACCAGCTTCGATAGCCAACCTCCTATGAGGGCTAGCAGAAGAATCGACAATCCAATTTTGAGTTCACGAGACATTTGGGTTCGCGAGATCGCGATCTCGCCTCCGGATCACTCTTCGCACTGGCACGGCTTTCACGCGCGCGAAGCGTCCATTGAGCATCGAGGAGTGGGAAACGCCCAAGCGAGAGAGCGCTCACTTCCTCAGCCAACAATCGATTTCAAGAGAAGAGAATTCAGCAGGCAGGAGGAGCGCGAGTAGATTGCGAGGAGAGGAGTTGTGCCGCCGGAACGGTTGCTTGAGAATCAGCTTCGCGCACGCCAACGTTCTGCGCCGAAATGGCCGACTGTGAAGGTTGCGGATACGCCCACTGCGATGTGCTTACTCCGCGGCAGCAATCGTGATTGCAGGAACTCGCGCCACGGATTGCAAGCTGCTCCGATTCAGAAGCCGCCGCCCCGTGACACTGATGCGCCGACTTGCGGATGCAACACGCATGTGGAGCAGCCGTCGCCGCTAGCGCGAGCGGAACGAACATTCCGGCAAGCGCAAATAGCAACAGAAGTCGAGCGGTCAGTCGCTGCATGAGTCTTCGGTAAAGCAGAACCCCAACGTTAGATGGAGCATAAAGGAAAACAACAAAGCAGGGCAAGCGCGCATAGCGGTGCGTTCGAAGACTGGTATGAGGCGTGCCTTTTCTGCGGAGATCCTCGTGCCGGCTTAAGCCGCTGGCGCCTCGGCACCCCATCCGTCTCGATGACAGCACAGACGAAACGCCGATCGGATAGCGAAGCGCCCCGCTCAGGCCTTGCCGTTGATCTTGGCCCACCACCACCGGATGCCGACAAACAGGAATCGCCAGTCCTGAAAAAACTCCGGCGGTTTGCCCTCGAAAGCGTGGCCGATGAACTGGAAGATCCAGCCCAGGATGAACAATCCCAGGGCATACATCCAAAGGCGGTGAACGAAGAAAGATGCGGCAAAGACCGCGATCGATACGAGGATGGTCGGGATGCCAAGCGTGTGACAGGCGCGATTCACGGGATGCTGGTGGCTCGACGAATACTGCGCGATCCACTGCTCGTTGGTGCGATTGCCCAGCATGCGCCGAATGATACACCGGCCGCTTCGGAAATGTTCAGTTCCGGACAGAGTCTATTAAATCCGAACAGAGTCCATTGCCACTGGCAGCAAATCGTATTGATGCGCAAGGATTTGTAGCTCTTTTGATTGGCGAAAGCCGTGCGTGAAGAATCGAAAGATGCGGCCAGAGAGGTTTCATGAAGACTATCGTTCAAGACTTTCATTTCGCTCTGCGGCAGCTCAGAAAAAATCCAGGTTTTGCCTGCACGGCGATCGTAATCCTGGGCTTGGGCATCGGCGCGACCACTGCAATTTTCAGCGCTGTGAATCCCATCCTCTTCAAGCCGCTCCCCTATCCGCAAGCTAGCAGGCTGATGATGATCTGGTACGCCACGTCCGACGGCTCGCGCATTCCCGAGACGTTTCATACCTACCGTGAAGTCGCGGAACGCAACCGTGCTTTCGAGTCAATCGCTGTCGCTGATCCCTGGCAGCCGACATACACCGGCGCGGATCAGCCCGAACGAGTGGAGGGCCAACGAGTCAGCGCCAGCTTTTTCCGAACGCTCGGAGTTGCGCCCGCCAGGGGACGCGATTTCCAATCCTCCGATGATCTTCTGAACGGACCGAGGGCCGTCATCCTGAGTGACGGAGCTTGGCGTGGACGCTTCGGTGCCGACAGCGCCATCATCGGCCGCGACATCAAGCTCGACGGCGACAACTACAACGTCATCGGAGTGATGCCCGCCGGCTTCGAGAATGTTCTCGCTCCCTCGGCCGAATTCTGGACGCCTCTGCAATACGACGCAGGCAACATTGTTTCCCAGCAGACCCGCGAGTGGGGACATCACCTTCGCATGCTGGCTCGTTTGCGTCCCGAGGTAAGCCGTGATCTGGCTCGCGCCGATCTGAACCGCATCGCACGCACCCGCATCGCCGATTTCCCCCGCCCCGCGTGGGCATCGCTCGATCAGGGCTTCATCGCCAACTCGCTGCAAGAGGATCTTGCCGGCCCTGTGAAGCCCGCGCTGATGGCCATCGTGGGAGCCGTGTTCCTGGTTCTTCTGATCGCTTGCGTGAACGTGGCAAATCTCTTGCTCGCCAGGGGTGCTAAACGGCGCGGTGAATTTGCGGTGCGCGCCGCCCTCGGAGCCTCGCGCTCGCGAGTCATCCGCCAGTTGCTTACGGAAAGCTTGCTGCTCGCGGCCCTTGGCGGCCTCTTCGGAATTTTTGTCGCCCAGATTGGTGTACGTACGCTGGTGGCCTTGAGTCCTTCGGAATTGCCTCGTCTCGATGCGATCCGGATCGACGGCACAGTATTCGCTTTCGCGCTGGGGATCACTTGCCTCGTCGGCATCGTCCTCGGCTTGATCCCGGCCCGCTACGCTTCCCGCAGCGACCTGCGTTCAGCAGCGCAAGAGATATCTTCGCGCACCGCAGGTGGCCACCAGCTCACGCGGCGAGTTTTCGTCGTCGCGGAAATTGCTATCGCGCTGGTTCTTCTCGTCGGTACCGGCCTGTTGCTGCGTAGTCTCGGGCGTCTTTTCGCGATCAATCCGGGTTTCGACTCATCCCAGATCCTCACCATGCAGGTGCAGGAAGCAGGACATCGTTTTAACGACGACGTGGCGCGCGCCCGTTTCTTTGAACAGGCTCTCGAAGCCGTCCGCCATGTGCCCGGCGTGGAGAGCGCAGCCTTCACCAGTCAGTTGCCGCTCAGTGGCGATTTCGATTCTTATGGCGTGCAGTTTCAGTCCGACGCCAGCGACAGCTCCGATGCCGCGCTGCGCTACGCCGTGAGCCCGGGATATTTCACGGCGATGCGCATTCCGCTGCGCCGCGGCCGGTTGCTCGACGAGCACGACATCAAGGGCGCGCCGCAGGCTGTGCTCTTGAGTGAATCGTTTGCGAAACGAAAGTTCCCCAATCAGGATCCGCTCGGTCAGCGGCTACGCGTCGGCCCCGACGTTGCACATGCCGATATCCCCTGGGGCACCGTGGTGGGCGTGGTTGGCGACGTGAAGCAGGTTTCGCTCGGGCCGAGTGAGACCGATGCGTTCTACACCGCAACCTCGCAGTTTTCGTGGGTCGATCGCGCCCAGTCGCTCGTCGTTCGCGCACGCGGAGATGCCGCCGCGCTCACTCCCGCCATCGAAAATGCGATCTGGGCAGTCGACCGCGAGCAGCCGATCGTTCGCGTTGCCACAATGGACAGCTTGAGTGATCGCTCTGAGGCGCAACGGCGCTTTGTCCTGATGCTCTTCGAAGCCTTTGGCCTGGTCGCTCTCGCTCTCGCATCGATCGGAGTCTATGGCGTTCTGTCGGGAAGCGTTTCTGAACGCACGCGGGAAATCGGAGTTCGCGTTGCCGTCGGTGCAACTCGCGGCCACATCCTCGCCATGGTCGTTCGCCAGGGGATGATGCTGACGGCTGTGGGCATCGTGATCGGACTCGTGGGCGCCCTTGCCGCCAGTCAGGCGCTCATCACATTGTTGTTCGGTATCTCGCGGCTCGATCCGGCGACTTATTTCTCGGTGATCGCTCTGCTGGCGGCGGTTTCTTCGATTGCCTGTGGTGTTCCAGCGTGGCGCGCCGCGAGGATCGATCCGGCCTCCACATTGCGCTCCGAATAGACCCTTTTGACCGACGCGCTTGCGACCGGCGGCCCCTAGTGGTCTCCCGGCTGTTGAGGCGCCTGCTACCCGCGTGGTAGCATCCTTTGTTTTGGCAGGAATGCTGGGTGGCCTGATCCGCTCTCATCCTCTTCTTAGGCCGTTCCTTCCCACGCCTGCCAGAAGGAGCCCAACTTGAAAGTCTATTCCGGAGCAAACATCAGGAATGTCGCAATGGTCGGCCACGGGCACGCGGGCAAGACCACCTTGGTATCGGCCATGTTGTTCACCGCCGGCGCAACCCCGCGCCTCGGCCACGTCGACGACGGATCGGCTACTACCGATTACGACGAAGAAGAAATCGCCCGCAAGATGTCGATCTCGACCGGCGTCGCTGTCGTCGAGTGGGGCATGTCCAAAATCAATATCCTCGATACCCCCGGATTCAGCATGTTCGTCCACGAGGCCAAGATGGCGCTGCCGGTCGTGGACGCCGCGATCGTCGTTGTCGATGGCGTCGCCGGTGTCGAAGTCGTCACCCAGCGTGTTTGGAACTATTGCGAGGAATACAAAACACCGCGGCTGATCGTCGTCAACCGCATGGACCGTGATCGCGCCAATGCCGAGCGCGTCCTCGAATCCCTGACCGCAGCCTTCGGCCGCGACGTGATTCCTATTGAACTGCCCATCGGCAGTGAGAAAAATTTGACGGGCGTGGTCGATCTCGTCCGGATGAAGGCCTACACCTACGAACTCGGCGGAAGCGGCAAGGGCAAAGAAACGGAAATTCCCGCGAACATGCGCGCACAAGTGCAGGAAGCCCACGAGATGCTCGTCGAGCTGGTCGCCGAAGGCGACGACAAGCTGATGGAGAAGTTCTTCGAAGCGGGCACGCTCGGCGAAGAAGATCTGATCCCTGCCCTGCACAATGCCATTCGCGAAGACAAGATTTTTCCCGTGATCTTCAGCTCCGGCCTCGGCAACATCGGCGCCGACCGCATCATGGACTTCATCGTCGACTACACCCCTGCGCCTTCCGAGCATGAATGGGTACAGGGTGAGGCGGCCTCTGGAGCGGATGCTCCCAAGCGCCACGAGAGCGACGAAGAACCCGTGTCCGTATATATATTCAAGACGGTGTCGGATGCGTTTGCCGGCCGCATTTCCTACTTCAAAGTGTTCTCCGGCGTTCTAAAGAACGATGCAACGCTGGTGAACTACAGTCGCGGCCCGCAGGAAAAATTCGCGCACATCTCGACCATGCAGGGCAAGACCGCAATTCCT
>DATHMO010000100.1:0-11648 GCA_035486995.1 Bryobacteraceae bacterium | reverse complement strand
CAAGGAATTTGAAGTGGTCTCCATCCGGCCTGCCGAGGAACTCTCGATGGAGGAGCGCATCGCGACCGTCACGGCGCGCCAGATCAAGGTCTCCCCGGAATCGGTGAGGATGCCGTACGAAAGCATGACGCAAATACTCCGACGGGCCTCGCCGACTTACTGAAGAGACTGACGTCGTTGCCGGTGATTGAGAAGACGGGCTTGCCGGATACCTATTTGTTCTCGTTCGACGTTTACCCATTTTGGAAAGCTGGATGCGGACGGGAAACCTTTGGAGCCGCCAACTAGCGATTTCATTACGAGCTACGCCCAGCATTTCGACGAGGCATTGGCTCCTCTCGGTCTGCGGGTGGCTCTGTCGAAGGCCGATCTCGAGAACGTGATCATCGACCACTTGGATCGCGAGCCCGCCGAGAATTAGCTTCATCGCGGATAATTGCTGCTGTATACTACTCGAAGCCACCAAATGGAACCGATATTTCTTCCCGGCGTCGAGAACAATCCGCAGCCGGGACCATATGCGGATGCGTTACGCATGATGCAAGCCTCCGGCGCCGAGTACTCGCAAATCTGGCACCTGTTTGCGTTCAAGCCCAAAGCCACCGATCATCTGGCGCGCTTCACGCAAGAGATCATGCGCGAGCCGGCTCCGCTGAGCCCGTGGATTCGGGAGTTGATCGCTGCGTTCACGTCCGCCCGCAATGATTGTCCATTTTGACTGAAGTCCCACGCCGCGGTCGCGGTGGCTTTGTTGAAACAGGCATCTGAGGCCGAGATTGACGCCGAAGCCTTTATCTGGGGCGCGATTCGCGATTTGGAAACATCCGGGCTGACCGAGAAGGAGAAGGCGCTTTTCCGGTTCGTCGAGCGAGTGAACCGATGCTCCAATACTATCGGGCCCGATGATATCGAAATATTGCACGCGGCGGGCTGGGACGACGAAGCGATTTACTACGCCATCACCGTGTGCGCGCTCTTCAATTTCTATAATCGCTGGGTGGATTCGAGCGGCGTTCACGCGCTATCGGACGAAGCACATCGGCAAGGCGGAATTCGGTCCGCCGCGGCCGGGTATGTCAGAAAATAAGCTTGCGAATAGCGAGATAAACTGATGAGGAAATGCCCAGACGCTCATCAGTGATCCGGCGGGAGGCTTCGGAAACCAAACCAGCCCAGGCCGAGCCCCAAGCGGCTGAAGGCAGCGATCGCTATCTGGTTCCCTGGCTCCTATTGTTTGCTGGCAGTGGTTGCGCAGCGCTGATTTACGAAATCGTCTGGTTTCAGTTGCTGCAACTGGTGATCGGCTCCTCGGCTGTATCGCTCGGATTGCTTCTCGCGGCCTACATGGGTGGGCTTTGTCTCGGGAGCGCCGCTTTCGCTCGGCTGGTCTCGGCGCGGCATCATCCGATGCGCGTCTATGCGTTTATCGAGCTCGGGATCGCCGCGTTCGGGATCATCGCGCTCTTCGGCGTTCCGTTGATCGGCCGTATCTACGTTGCAGGCGCCGCCACGGGGTTGACCGGTTTGGTGGTGCGCGGTGCAGTCGCCGCGGTCTGTCTGCTCCCTCCTACAATTTTGATGGGCGCTTCGCTTCCCGCCATTGCCCGATGGGTGGAAACAACGCCTCGGGGAATTTCATGGCTGGGACTGTTGTATAGCGCCAACGTCGCAGGCGCGGTCACTGGCTGCGTGCTCGCCGGTTTCTACTTGCTGCGGGTCCACGATATGGGTTTCGCGACGTATATCGCTGCGGCGATCAATGTTGGCGTGGCGTTGCTCGCGTTAGCGCTTGCGAGTCGTACCAGGCAGTGGACGGTTGCCGAAGATCAGAAGCGACCCAGTGGTCAGCGCGCGCGCGGTGTGACGTTCGTGTACGCAGCGATTGCGTTTTCCGGACTGACCGCCCTTGGCGCTGAAGTGGTGTGGACACGGCTGCTCTCGCTGCTGCTCGGCGCCACCGTTTACACATTCTCGATTATTCTTGCCGTGTTTCTCACCGGGCTATGGGCCGGCAGCTGCGCCGGTTCTTTCTTAGCCCGCCGCGTGCGCGATCCAAAATTGGCGTTCGCCGGATGCCAGATTCTGCTGGCTCTCGCGATCGCCTGGACCGCATTCACGCTCGCGTACGTGCTGCCCTGGTGGCCCGTCGATCCGTGGCTCGCGACTAGTCCCTGGCTCAACTTCGATCTGGATCTCACGCGAACTATCCGCGCTATTTTTCCGGCGACCTTGCTGTGGGGCGTGAGCTTTCCCTTAGCGCTAGCCGCGGCGTCGGCGAACCGCGAGGATCCCGCTCGATTGACGGGTGAGGTGTACGCGGCCAATACCGCCGGGTCCATTGTGGGTGCGCTGGCTTTTAGTCTGGTGTTGATTCCTTGGATCGGGACGCAAGGCTCCCAACAGATGTTGATCTGGATGGCGGCGGCCGCAGCGGTGATCGCCCTCGTGCCGCTGGTCTCGAAGAGGGCCATGGTTTTCGCAGGCGCAGTGGCGGGTGCAGCCGTGGTGGCCTGGGGTCTCGCTGCGACCGTGGGCGCGGTTCCGTGGCAGGCAATCGCTTATGGACGCCGCGTCGCGCCCATTTTGCGGGGTCTGTATGGCACCAACGATGCCGAAACCACTCCGGTGTTCGTGGGCGAAGGCATCAATGCTTCGGTGGTGATCACCCAGCGCGGCGACGTGAAATCTTTCTACGTCAGCGGAAAATCGGAAGCATCCTCGACTTTGCTCGACATGCGGCTGCAACGCATGATGGGACACCTGCCGGCTCTGGTCACTTCACTATCAAGCTCCGGGTCAACGCCGCGTTCGGTTCTGGTGGTGGGGTTCGGCGCGGGAGTCACAGCTGGTTCCTTGGTTCCCTATCCCGAGGTTCAGAACATCGTGATCTGCGAACTGGAGTCATTGATCCCGCCCGCCTCCGACAAGTTTTTCGGCAAAGAGAATAACCATGTATTGCGCGATCCCCGCTCCCATGTGATCTATGATGATGCGCGGCACTACATCCTGATCAGCCCGGATAAGTTCGACGTTATCACCACCGATCCGATCCATCCGTGGGTAAAGGGCACTTCGACGCTGTACTCGAGAGAGTATTATGAGTTGGTCAAGAGCCATTTGAATCCGGGTGGAGTCGCGGCGCAATGGCTGCCGATTTATGAGAGCGATGAGGAAACCGTCAAAACCGAGCTGGCAACTTTCTTCAGCGTCTTTCCCAACGCCACGGTGTGGAGCAACTATTTGAACGGCGATGGGTACGATCTGGTGCTCTTGGGAAGCGCCAACCCTGCTCCTATTAATATAGATACGCTCCAGCAGCGTTTGGAACAGCCCACCTACTCGGCAGTGTCGGCGTCGTTGGCCGATGTCGGGTTTCATTCCGCTGTGGATTTGCTCGCGACTTATGCGGGCGACGCGTCAGATCTGGCGCCGATGCTTGGGAACGCTCAGATCAATGACGATCTCAATATGCGCTTGCAGTACATGGCGGGACTTGGACTGAACTCGCTGACCGCTCCGAAGGTTTATCGCGAGGTGCTGTCGTATCGCAAATTTCCCCAGGATTTGCTCGTTGGCTCTGGCGCTGGGGTGAACACCTTGCATGAATTGATTGGTCGGCCGCACCGCACGTTCTGACATGCGTCCTTCGTTTTGTTACCTGCTCTGCGTGTGTCTACTACCCTTCAGCGCAAGCGCGGAAGTTTTATGCGCGCTCGGATCCGGCGCTTCTTCCTACGATGCGAAGGCCGACGAGCGTCCCACTGCCGATGCTATGCAACTGGCCGGCCGTATGAACGCAGCTCTCAAGCCAACTTGTACGCCGCAGTGCCCGCAGATCGCGATCTATCGCAACGCCACAGCCGCCAATGCAATGCTGGTGTTTACCGACGATCAAGCCAAATTTGTGTACGCTCCGCAGTTCTTCACGGCGGTCTATGAGCGCTACGGAGATGGCGCTATCGTTGCGATCATCGCCCATCTGTACGGCCACGCCTTGGACGAAGTTCACCCGGCTAGCTGGATGAAGAGCGAATGGTCGCGAGAGCTGCGCGCCGATGCGTGGGCCGGGTGCGCGCTGGCCAAAAGCAATCTGAGTTCAAACGATCTGGCGGAGGCCTTGACCGCCGTTTCGAAGTATCCACCCACTGCGCAGGGAGCTCCACCGAGTTGGGGCCAGCGTCTGCCGGCTCTGCGGCTCGGGTACGTCCACTGCGGGGGCGATGCACCAAAGTTCGAGAGTGCAATTAGGTAACGGACGAAGCAAGTTGGTAGGCTTTTGCGTCTGAATCAATGGCGCACGAAGCTGCCGGGTCGGGTTCTTCGTCGAATACTTCGTCCACCTCTTCGGCAACCTCCGGCGGTCTGGCGATTCCCAGCTTCCTCAGTTTGCCGAGGAGAGTGGTGCGGGGTAGCCCCAGCTTGGCCGCCGCGCCTTGCGGTCCACCGAGAACCCAGCCGGTCTCACGCAGCGCCGCAATGATATGGGCCCTTTGAGCATCGGCGAGAGTTTGAACAGCTCCCGAACCGAAATCTTCCGCCGAGAGTTCGACCGCCGCAAGCTGCATTACCGGGCCAGCCGTTTTGATTACCGCTCGCTCCAGGCAGTTTTGCAGCTCCCGGATATTGCCGGGCCAGTGACGGTTCTTAAGACGCTCCAGCACCCCGTTTGAGACGCGGTTGATGGTCTTGCCCTGCCGTTTAGCGAACTTCTGAACAAAGTGTTCGACCAGCGCAGGGATATCCTCACGTCTCTCGCGCAAGGGAGGAAGAAGGATAGGGAAGACATTCAACCTGTAAAACAAGTCGGCGCGAAAGCACCGCTCTTGCACCATGCTCCAGAGATTCTGATTGGTGGCGGCGACGACGCGCACATTCACTTCCAGCGTACGCCCGCCACCCAGACGTTCAAACTGGTGCTCCTGCAACGCGCGAAGGAGCTTGGGCTGCAATTCCAGAGGGAGGTCACCAACCTCGTCGAGGAATAGGGTACCGCCATCGGCTGATTGAAACCGGCCGATACTTTGGGACACTGCGCCGGTGAAAGCGCCGCGCTCATGGCCAAAGAGTTCGCTCTCGATCAAGTCACGGGGGATGGCGGCACAATTCACCGCGACGAATGGGCTTTTCTGGCGCGGACTGGCCTCGTGAATCGCCCGCGCCACCACTTCTTTGCCGGTGCCCGTTTCGCCGCATACCAAGACCGTGGAGTCCGACGGCGCGACCATTTCAATGTCGTCAAGCACCGCCCGAAATAGCGGACTGAATCCAATCAAATCAGTGCTCGTCATTTGTTGGCTCCTGGGTCTGCTCTCGCCGATCAGCTTAGGCGGCCTTCGACTGTTTTTGAAGAAATGCGAGAAGCTCCTGGTTAATCACATCCGCATGTGTAGTGCATAGCCCGTGAGGCGCGCCGGCAATCACCTTCAGAGTCCCGTTCTTGACGAGCTTGGCGCTCAGCCTTCCCGAATCGTCGATCGGCACGATCTGATCGGCGTCTCCCTGGATCACCAGCGTCGGGACGTCGATCTTCTTGAGATCTTCAGTTTGATCTGTTTCGGAGAACGCCTTGATGCAATCGTACGAACCAATGATCGAGGACTGCATTCCTTGCAGCCAGAATGTTTCGCGAATTCCCTCGGAAATCTTCGCCCCAGGTTTGTTGTAGCCGTAGAAGGGAAGGCTCAGATCCTTGTAAAACTGAGAACGGTCCTTGGCCACACCAGCTCGGATCACATCGAAGACCGACAGCGGCAGGCCGCCGGGATTCTTGTCCGTCTTCAGCATCAGCGGAGGAACCGAGGAAATCAGGACGACCCTGGCGACACGCTTTTGACCGTGCCGGGCGATGTAGCGGACCACCTCGCCGCCGCCGGTGGAATGACCGACCACGGTTGCATCCTTGATATCGAGATGGTTCATCAGTTCGGCCAGATCGTCCGCGTATTGATCCATGGTGTTGCCTTGCCAGGTCTGGCCGGAGCGTCCGTGGCCGCGACGATCATGGGCGATGACGCGATAGCCGCGCTGTCCGAGAAACAGCATTTGCGCATCCCAGGCATCGGCACTCAACGGCCATCCGTGCGAGAAGGTGACTACAGGCCCCGATCCCCAGTCCTTGTAGTAGATCGAGGTTCCATCTTTGGTAGTAAAGGTATTCATTTTGATTTCTCCTTAGGCTTAAACTGCGGCGGGAACGTACGGAAATGTTTTGGACGGCTTCGAGGGGACGGACTCCTTGCCGATCCCGAGACGTACCGGAGTATTCGCCGCAAGGGAGAACATGACATCCGGTGCGTTATCGATTAGGGAGCGGCCGTTCCACTCAGCGAAGCCGAACACCGCCGGCGTGCCGACTTCGTACGGGAGAATGTTGGGAAACAGCCGGTGCGCGATCTGCTCTCCGTACGCACACGGGTCTTCCGCCGTTCCAAACGCGGACACAACGCCGGCTATCGCCTTGGCGACGGCTGCGCCATGAGTTGCGAAATCGTCGGACGGGCATCCGGCATTCAGACGGTTGCCAAGATCTTCGTTATATTGCGTGAACAACGGAGGGAGCATCGGAAGGCCAACGCGGTTGATGGATCGCCATCCTCCCGCATCGGTGGCGAGTGTCGACACGGCCCATACTCCGATCTTGCGGCTCCTGCTTTTGCGATCGAGCAACTCCCGGTCGGGCACCTCAAGCACGATCGAATAGACCGTGTGGCCAGCGAAGAGGTTCTTCGCGCGCGCCGGATCCCACCCGGCCAGGTTCACGGTTGTGCCATCCTGAAACGCATGCCCGACGGCGTGAAGTACATCGGGCTCGATCCAGAACGGGTCGCCGGCTTGGCCCGCCCACACGCGCAGACCGGCCGTCGTGACAACCATGTCGCCCGTGGTTCCCTGAGCGACGACGGTGCCGGACGCATGCGGGTCGCGAGCATCAGCACCCGTGATACGCCGCACAACGTAGCGCTGGTTCCCATTGGAATCTCGCTCGTCGAAGGTAAGTCGGTATGTTAGATCTTCAACCGCATCGCCATCGACATCGACCTTAAATTCGTACATGCCTTCCGGATGGTACCCAGGCGCGGGAATGGGGCCGAAGATCGAGTGGCAGACATCGATCACAAACACGGTGCCCGTCTCGCCGCGGAATACGTACAGGTCCGTGATGTCGAGGCGAATATCCTGCCGGGCGATTGGCGAATCAAGGTGATGGGACATAATCAATCTCTAGACCGATTGTGGGCCCAACCCCATCTGCGGCAAACATCGGATAGTTGGGACGTGGATTAGGTATATAGTCGGACGGCTAACCACCAAGATGGTGAGATCCGGAGTTACCACTATCGGGGGACAAGCTCGACTAAAGCTTTGGAAAATCGATGCGCTTCCTGCCGAAGAGCCGAGCGTCGATGGACCATGCGCCGGGCCCCACCATCGCCAAAATGGCGCCGAGGACGGCCTGCATGATGGGAACCCATGGACCGCCAGAAAGCGAGTCATGCGCCGACAAAGCGACCCACACCTTGACGACTGCTACGAGTCCTCCCGCCACTGGAGTCCACAGGCCGATCAGAAGAAGTATGCCTGCACCGGCTCCGATGAGCTGTAGGACGATGATCGTCAGCGGAGTTCCGGCGCGCAAACTCACGATAGCGGAAAAGACGATCGCGGAGCAGGTAAGCACCCGCAAGAGTAGCAGACCAACGCCGGGCCAGCCATTCGCGAACGTCGAAAAGAGACGTTGCAAAGGACAGCGTAAGGAATTCGTAAGGAAATTGGAACGCCTAAAACTGGGAACGGTCTATACCACTTTCGGGGGATCGCCAGCACGGCGCTCGCGTATCGCTAAAGTTCGAAGATTCCGCGTTTGAGCGCGAGCGTTACGGCATGGGTCCGGTCGTTGGCGCCGAGCTTGCTGAGTATATTGGTGACGTGGCTCTTGACCGTGTCCTCCGCGATGCAGAGCTGGGCGGCGATCTCTTTGTTCGCGTTCCCGGCCGCGACCAGCCGGAGGACATCGATCTCGCGTACGCTAAGTAAGTCCTCCGCGGCATGCTCAGCCAGTTCGGCGGCGACCTCCGGGGGGATTCGCTTCTGGCCGGAATGGACGGCACGGATGGTGTCCAGGAGTTCTCTTCGCACGTTCCCCTTCAATATGTAACCCCGCGCACCAGCTTTCAGGGCCCGCACCACCTGGACATCGCCGGTGTACGTCGTCAGCACAATGATCCGGGCATTGGGGAATTCACTGCGTATGCCGAGAATCGCCTGGATGCCGTTCATGGCCGGCATCTGGAGATCCATTAACGTGACGTCCGGCCGGTGCAATCGGAATTTTTCGATGGCGTCCTGTCCGTTGCAGGCTTCCCCGATCAGCTGCATATCGGATTCAGCGTTGACCAGCGCGGCGATCCCTTCACGCAGGAGTGGATGATCATCGACGGTGAGAACCCGGATCGGGCTGGGATCATGGGGCATGAGTTGGCGCCTTTTTGCGGAAAAGCCTGAATCCGGCGGAGTCCTGGGATTTCATGTAAGCGAGCACAGCTGGAACTGTCAGTTCAACTTCGGTGCCGGCTGCCGTCCCGCTCCAGAAATCCAATTTCGCGCCGATGTGTTTCGCACGCTCGCGAATCCCGGGCAACCCCCAATGTCCGGCCCGCCCCTCCTGCAGGACTTCCGCGTCAATGCCTTTTCCATCATCGCGTATGCGCAAGCATAGCAGACGATCATCGTACCGGATTTCGGTTTCAATGTTGCGTGCTTGCGCATGTTGGAACGCGTTTCGTAACAACTCGCAGGTAATCCGATAGACTTCGTCTTCGAGGATCGGGATCAAGTTTCGTCTCTCACCTTCCACGGTCAGACGAAAGCGCGCGGGATCGTGCCTGACATCTTGCGAGCTCTCCAGTTGTTGACCTATTGCGGTCAGAAGGTGTTCCAGATGGCGGTGAGCCGGCTCAGAACGCAAATCCTCTATGGCATTACGACCTTCGGCAATGGCCTGTTCGGTCTGTTCGAGGGCTTCGTCGAGAATTTGAAGCGCCTCCTCCGTGCGCCGCGGCAGCATATTGCGCGCCGCTTGAAATCGGAACATTAAGCCGTGGAAACTCTGGAGCAGAGTGTCGTGCAATTCGCGCGCAATGCGGGACCGTTCGGCCAGCCGTTCGTTGAGCCGGCTTTGCATTTGCGCCGACACCTGACGAAGCCGCAGGAGATAGATCATCCACAGAATGCTGAGAGCGATGCAGAGGCAGAGCATCTGGAACCAGACGGTCTGAAAGAAGGCGGGCGGAACGACGAAGGCCGCAACCGCCCCAGCCTCGTTCCAGACACCGTCGTTGTTACAAGCGATCACGTGGAAGCGGTAAGAGCCGGGCGGAAGTTTGGTGTAATAGGCGGTGCGGCGCGTTCCGGCGTCCAGCCAGTTCTTGTCGAATCCCTCCAGTTGATAACGGAATCGAACGCGCTCCGGTATGGAAAGGCTCAGCGCCGAATACTCGATCCGGACGTTGGACGGTAACACCGGCAGACGGGACGTTTCGGACGGGTCATATCGTTTGTCGTCAGCATAGATCGTTTCAACGGCTACGGGCGGTGGAAGTGTGTTTTTATGGATTCGCGCGGGATCCACCCAGTACGTGCCGCTGATCCCGCTCATCCAGATGCGGCCGTCGCGGGCCTCCAACGCCGAAGGAAGCGGCCGGATTGACGTCGCGGCGCTCGGCACTCCGTCGCGATAATCAAAGAGTTCATACTGCAGATGGTGTTGAGCGTCCCTCAATTTCGCCGCGATCTCGGCTGCGGGAATGTGGGCGACCCCGTTAGCCTGATTGAGCCAGAAATCGTCATTGGAAGTCTCGACAACGCCGCTGACGCCTCGGAAGTCCCTGTCCGACTCGCTGGCAATCGTTCGAAACCGGTTCCCATCGAACAGCGCTAGTCCAAATTCGCCAGCCGCCCAGATGTGGCCGCCGCGTCCCCCGATCGCTAATACATTACCTACTTGCAGGCCGTCGGACGACGAAAATATTCTGACCTTGTCCCCGTCAGGCCCACCCGGGTCCAGCAAAGCTATTTCATTGCCCATGTAGCCGAGCCAGACCCGTCCTCCCGCATCCGTCCACAAAACGACGGCAGTCAGCTTCGGTAGCTTGTCGGAACGAGTCCACACGCCAGCATGCCGGCGAAAAACACCGTTTTGTTGAATGGAAATCCAAAGATCGCCGGTACGATCGCGGGTCAAAGCCTGGACGTCCCAGAAACCCTCCGGGATCTCAGCGGGAAAGGGGATATCTTCGAGCCGGTTTCCACGCCATCGGCTTAGCACACCGTCGCCGCCGATCCAAAACGCTCCCTCGGAATCCCGCCACAAGCAGGCGATCTTATGATATCGTGCCGGCATTTGAATATCTTTTCGAGGGGAGGCTCTTTGGTTGTCCTTCGGAATTAGCGCCACCGGAGTTAGAGATCGACCGGTTCCAGTCCAAACGGTCCCTTCGCCGTCCGCTATCAGCGCCGGAGCGCTCCCGGTTTGCATGATCCGAGAACCCTGAACCACGCTCTTTCTGCGAAACCGATCCACACCGCCGTTGGTAAAGATCCAGATATTGCCTTCGCGGTCCTCCATGATATTTCGGACACGGTCGTCGGTAAGGCCATCCTTGTGACTGTATCTCTGGATGAGTTTGCTGGCCGGGCCAATGGTGATGCCGCCCAGTTTCTCCTGGTTCACAACGCGGGCAATTCCCTCACCCCAGACCAGCACCCACATGCTTTCATCGCGATCCACCCAAAGGTCGCTTACGTTTTTCAGTTTCACCTCGGGCTTCGACCGATCGTAAAACTGGGCGAGTTCCCCGTTTACCGCTCGTATTCCGTCGTTCTCATCTATTCGCCAAAGGGTACCGTCCGGCGCTTCGCGCAGCATCCCGCCACCCGATTTCCGCTGCTCGAAGCGACGCGCGCCGGGCGGCAGGCTAAACAGAAACGGGCCTTCCGTCCCCCACAGTTTCCCTTGGTTGTCCGAGAAGAGCTGCTGATCTCCCCCGGATTCGACGGTAAAACCCCATTCCTGTCCGACCTTGTTCCAACGCGAATTCTCAAATCGAAAGAGTCCGCGACCCGTCAGCGCCCAAACAATGCCTTCGCGATCCCATCCGAAGGAGTTCACCGACGCCGACGGCAACCCCTCCTTCTCGCCATAATTGAAAACTCGTCCGTTCTTGATGAATGAGGCGCCGCCGGTGCGGAAACCAACCCACAGGCCGCCGTCAGGAGCCGCATACACACCAGAGACGTCGATGGACGGTAGCGCGCCGCCTTGCGCCGGCTCGAACCGTTGAAAGCGAACACCGTCAAAACGAAAGAGGCCGTTGGCCGACCCAAACCACAGATAGCCATCCTTAGTTTGCGTGAAGTTTTCGACATCGGTTGGTGCGCCCTCGGCGACGGTCCAGCCCGTATGGTAAAACTCCGCGAGGGTCCGGTCGGGATCCAGCCCAAACAGGCTATGGGACGCCGCGAGGAAAAACAAAGCCAGGGCCCGGACGCAACTCCACCGTCGGCTTGCGGCGGGCTGATCTGTCCGAGAACTCGTCTTCGTCGCCACGGCTAAACGAATGCAGACCATTTTATATGGTTAGGAGGGTGTC
>DATHMO010000099.1:0-4845 GCA_035486995.1 Bryobacteraceae bacterium | reverse complement strand
GCGATATCGGCCGCGCTGCCGCTGAGCTGGAAGCGAATTACGCCGGTGTTGCCGGAAGGCCAGCCCAACGTGCCTCTGGCGCAGCGACCGTTCGTTGATATTGAGGCGGTGAGTCCAGAGTGGTTCCGGACGATGCGTGTTACGTTGCGCGCCGGACGCGAATTCAGCGGCGCGGACAACGCGGATGCGCCGAAGGTGGTGATGGTGAATGAAACTTTCGCGCGCCGCTTCTGGGGGACCGAGAATCCAGTGGGCCGGCATGTACTTGTTGGCCGCGGGCCGGCGCAGTCTGAGGTGATTGGAATGACGGCCGACGTGAAGAACAAGGGGCTGGCTCAAGACACGCAAGCGCAGCTTTATTTGCCTTTCCCACAGCTGCCCTGGGCCGATATGAACCTGCTGGTGCGAACCGCGGGGCCGCCTCAGAGCATCACGTCCGCCGTGCGCGCCGAGATCGCGGCGGTGGATCCTGACCAGCCGGTGGCGGACATCCAGACGGTGGATCAGCTTGTGGCTACGTCGCTCGCACAGCCTAGATTCGTGATGCTGCTGTTCGGGGTTTTTTCTGTGACGGCACTGGCACTCTCGATCATTGGAATTTATGGCGTCCTATCGTATTGGGTGGCGCAGCGCCGCTACGAGTTGGGTATTCGCCTGGCGCTGGGGGCGCAACGCGCGGATATCCTGGGCATCGTGGTTCGCCGAGGCTTGGCGCTGGCGATAGCTGGCATTGTGGTGGGTTTGATGGCAGCGCTGCTTCTGACCAGGCTGCTCGCGAGCATGCTGTACGAAACGGGTACGCTCGACCTCGCGACATTTGCCGCCGCGCCGCTAGTGTTCCTCGGCATCGCTCTACTCGCCAGCTATCTGCCCGCGCGACGAGCGACCAAAGTAGATCCCGTAGAAGCGCTGCGCGGAAACTGAAGAAGCCAGCAATCCTCGAATGCTACAAAGGAGGAATGACGGCTAATCTTAACGCGGCTCATCTGTTCGCGCCCATCGACATTCGCGACGTGAAGCTGCGCAATCGTATCGGCGTGTCGCCCATGTGCGAGTATTCGAGCGTCGACGGATTCGCGAACGATTGGCACCTGGTGCATTTGGGGAGCCGAGCGGTGGGCGGCGCGGCGATGGTGATGACGGAGGCGGCCGCGGTGCTTGCCGAAGGTCGCATTACGCCGGTAGATCTGGGCGTGTGGACGGACGATCACATCCCGATGCTCGCGCGCATTTTCCGGTTTGTCGAAGAACAAGGCGCGGTGCCGGCGATGCAATTAGCGCATGCCGGACGCAAGGCCAGCACGGCCGCTCCGTGGGACGGCGGTGGGGCATTACAGGAATCCGAACAAGGCTGGCGTCCGATTTTTGGCCCGAGCGCGATTCCGTTTTCGACGGCCTCGCCAACTCCCGAGCCGCTGGATGAGGCCGGGATTGCGCGAGTGGTTGCGGCGTTCGGTGAGGCGGCGCGGCGGGCGCGCGAAGCAGGCGCGAGAATCCTCGAGATCCATTCGGCGCACGGGTATTTGCTGCACGAGTTTTTGTCGCCGGTGAGCAATACGCGTAACGATTGCTATGGCGGGCCGTTAGAGAACCGGACGCGGATTGTGCGGGAGGTGGTGCAGGCGGTACGCGGCACATGGCCAGGGAACTTGCCGTTGTTCGTCCGAATTTCAGCGACGGATTGGGTGGAAGGCGGATGGACCATCGAGGATTCGGTGGAATTGTCCAAGCAGCTCGTGCGGATGGGTGTGGACCTGATCGATTGTTCGTCGGGCGGGGCAGTGCCGAATGCTAAAATCCCGGCGGGTCCAGGTTTTCAGGTTCCTTTTGCGGAGCGCATTCGCAGGGAAGCGGGGATCGCGACCGCGGCGGTGGGGATGATCACGTCGCCGGAGCAGGCTGATCACATTTTGCGAACTGGGCAGGCGGATCTGGTGTTTGTCGCGCGGGAACTTTTGCGCGATCCATATTGGCCGCTGCGCGCGGCGGACCAATTGCGGCAAGCGGGCCCATGGCCGAAGCAGTATTTGCGGGCCAAGCGGGCGTAACAGGCTACGATTCGATGCCCATCTGCGACAGCCGATAGCGCAGAGCGTTGCGCGTGAGACCGAGCAGGCGCGCGGCCTGGCTCTTGTTGCCATTGGCGCGATGCAGCGCCTCGCGAATGATGGATTGCTCGTAAGTATCGAGCGTCATGCCGTCCGGAAGAAAGCCGTCTGCGGAGCCGATGCGCGATTTCGGCGCCATGTCGATGCGAATGTCGGCGGCTTCCAGGACATCGCCAGATGCCAGCACCAGGCTGCGCTCGATGGTGTTCTCGAGTTCGCGCACGTTGCCCGGCCAATGATATTCCATCAGGCGCTCGATGGCGCCATCGGAAATGGATTCCACGTGGCTGCCCGAATCCTTGCTGAGCTTGCGGATGAAAAACCGCGCCAGGTACGGGATATCTTCCTTGCGTTCGCGCAGCGGAGGAATGTTGAGCGGCAGAACGTTGAGCCTGTAATAAAGATCTTCGCGAAACGCTCCCTGCTCCAGCGCGGCGCGCAGATCCACATTTGTTGCGGCGATGACGCGCACATCCACGTTGCGGACCTTGTTGCTTCCCAGGCGCTCGAACTCGCGATCTTGCAAAATCCGCAGCAGCTTCACTTGAATGGCGGGAGGCACGTCGCCGATTTCGTCCATGAAGACGGTCCCGGTATCGGCCTGTTCGAATTTGCCGGGTTTGCTGATGTTTGCGCCGGTGAACGCGCCTTTTTCGTAGCCGAACAGCTCGCTCTCCATCAGATTTTCCGGGAGCGCGGTGCAGTTGATTTTGACGAAGGGCTTGGCGTCTCGGGGCGAATGATGATGAATGGCGCGCGCGATCATGTCCTTGCCGACGCCGCTTTCGCCGCATAGCAGCACGGTGGCGCGGGTGGGGGCGACGCGCTCGATGGTGGCGAAGATCTCGCGCATGGCAGCGCTTCGTCCAATGATGTTGTCGAACTGGTAGCGCTGGCTGAGCTCGGCGCGCAGCTCGCGATTTTCGTCGCGCAGTGTGCGAACTTCGAGCGCCTTGTTGACCACGGTCATCAGGTGATCGAGCGAAAAGGGCTTGGGCAGAAAATCGACGGCGCCGGATTTCATGGCTTCGACGGCGGTTTCGATGCTGCCAAACGCGGTCATGACGATGACGGGCGTGCGCAGATCCTGGCCCCGCAGCTGCTGCAGCATCTCGAGTCCGCTGAGGCCCGGCAAGCGCAAGTCGGTGATGATGACATCGGCGCGGTCGGCGAGCTTGATTGCGTCTTCCGCGGTCCCCGCCTGTTCCACATCATAGCCCGCGGTTTTTAGTTGCAGCTCGATCACCCGGCGGAGTTTCTCTTCGTCTTCGACAACCAGAACGGTGGCTTTCATTGATTAGCTTTCATTGTTATTTTCCCGAACAGGAAGGAACACGCGAAACACGCTGCCCGCGCCTGATTCGCTTTCGACTGAAATCTGTCCTCCGTGCTCGTCTACGATCTTCGACACAATCGCCAGACCTAATCCGACGCCACTCGATTTCGTAGTGAAGAACGGATTGAAGATGCTTTCGCGATCCTTGGTGGCGATACCCGAGCCGCGATCGATCACGGCAATTTCCACTGTATCGCCAAGCTGGCGAGTCTTGACAGTGACGCTTGCGCGCGGAGGACTCGCTTGCGCGGCGTTCAACAACAGGTTGTAGAGCACGCGCACGATAAGCTGGCGATCCATACGGAAGGGCGGGATGTCGGGCGAGTAGTTTTTGTAGATACTGACGTCCAACGGTGGAGTATGCTTTTCGACTTCGGCCACCGCTTCGTCGATCACCTCAGTGATCTCGGTTTTTTCGAGGCGCAGGGCCAGCGGGCGCGCAAAATCGAGGAAGCGAGTGACGAGCGCGTTAGTTCGGTCCACCTCACTCGATATGAAGCCCGCCATTTCATGCGCAACGGGACTGCCATTATCGACGTTCTTCGCCAGCATCTCGGCGGAGGCCTTAATGGTGCTCAACGGATTCCGGATTTCGTGCGCCAGCCCCGCGGACAGTTGACCTAGCGCAGCCAGGCGCTCCGTGCGGCGTACCGTGGCTTCGGCCGCCCGTAAATTCCGGTTCGCTTCGGCTAGTTGTTCGGCAGCGAGCTGTGCTTTGCGGGTGGCTGCGCGATTGGCTTCCAGAAGCTCGTAGAAGAGAAAGCCAGCGATGGGGAAAGTGAATTCCTTGAGGAGAAGCACGGGCCATTCCTCGGGCGGCAAATAGTAATCCTTCGGAATGAAAAGAATCAGCGACGCGAATGCGCCGCAGGCCAGAACGACCGCCACTACCAGCCCGATCAATCCGAAAGAAGTGGCCGCCGACATTACCGGAAGCAGCATCAGCCAGTAATAGGCGCTCGATATGCCGTCGGTCCAACCCACCAATATGTACCAGAGTCCCAGCTTGATCAGAAAAGAAACGATCCAGCCGGCGCGCGAGTCGAAAAACAGGAACTTGGGCTCCACGATCTGCATCAAGCCCAGGCCTACCAGAACTGTTCGGGACTCGGCCGTGAGGTCCGGCCCATAAATGGCGAGGCCTGCAAACAGCACGATCCAGACGATGTCTTGCGGCCGGACGATTTGCCAGAAGCGGGCGCGGGGCTCCACGCTGTCATCTTATCGCTGTCACTTGGTCATCGCTGTCACTTTACCCCGGGGCTTTGTGACACAATGGTGGAGCACCAAAGCTTCATGGAAAATCCAACATCCCCCGCAATTTCCGAGGCGTTAGCTACGTCTGAACCACTGGCCGGCGCGCCTTCGGAGGAAAATTCGTTCGCCGATATCCTGTCGGAA
>DATHMO010000098.1:0-11518 GCA_035486995.1 Bryobacteraceae bacterium | reverse complement strand
GCGAGATATTCGGCGATGCGGTGAATGGCAGGGTAATGCGTCACGCGGGCCTTGGGTTCGTAGCGCAGGCGGAAGCCGAGCTTGCGCGCGCGCGTGGTGAAGTCGCGATCCTCGCACATGGTGAGAGCGGTGTCGAAGCAGCCGGTCTTGGTGACGACTTCGCGGCGCAGGATCAAATTCGATGTCGACAGATGACGCGCGGGGCCGGCCGTAATCGCGGGCGACAGTACCGGACCGTCAGTGGAAAGATATTCGAGACGCGCCGCGAGGCCTGGCTGGCCTGGAACGCGAGAGCCGCTGGCGAGATCGGCACTGCCTGAATCGAGCACGTTCCAGAGTACATCGGCCCAATCCGGATCGGGCACGCAGTCGTCATCGAGAAAGTAGATAACTGCGCCGGTGGCTTCGGCCAGGCCGCGATTGCGGGCGTGCCCATATCCACGCTGGGGTTCGGGGACGTAGCGCGCGGCGAACGCGGAGACCACTTGCTCGGTGTCGCGCGTCGGCCCGTTGTCGATCACAATGATTTCGTCGATCGGGCGTGACTGGCGGGTGAGGCCTGCGAGAGTTTGCTGAAGTAAGGCCGCGCGGTTGAGAGTAATAATGATCAGCGAGCTAGTCACAGCTTGCGACACCAGCAGAAATAGCCGAGCGTGTAGTCGCGGCGGCGATCCACGGGATCCAGGAAGTAGCAGATCACCGGAATCGCGAAGCCGAAGATGGGGAGCAGCACGGCGAAGATGATCCAGCGCCAGCTCTTTTGGAAGAAGCTAAGGATGGCCATCAAGCGGAAACCGATCAGCCAGAACAGGCCGCCCAGCGCTTCGACGCGGCTTTCCAGTCCCGCTTTATCGAATAAATATGTGAGGCCGTAGCGCGTGTAGCGGAAAAAATCGTTGGGATGCTGGTGAATTTCCCAGCATTGCACGGTGGTGAGGATGAGTTCGCCGCCAGGTTTCAGCACGCGCGCCATTTCGCCGATGCCGATAGCGGGTTCTTTCAAGTGTTCGAGAACCTGAATATTGATCACGGCGTCGAATGAGCCTTCGCGGAAGGGCAGCTCGGAGATATCGCCGAGGACCTCAATTTTCGAATAGTCCCAGGCTTTGTCGCCGATGCCGCGGTCCAGGCGAACGTAATGCGTGTGCGCGAACAAGGGCGCGTGGGGACACTCGCCGGCTCCGGCGTCCAAGACCATGGAACCGGGCGGCAGTTTGCGGGCGGCTGCGGTGAGGTGTTCGAGCAGAACGGTGTGAAACGGGTCCACCCAGCGCATGACGAAGCCCGGCACCAGGGGCTGGACCAGCTTCCGGAATTTCGCCTTAAACACGCCTTAGACCAAACGCCACGGAGTGAAGATTAGATTCTTGGTTTGGAAACATTCGTGGGTGCAGTGGCAGCCGTTTTGTACTTTATTGCGGAGCTCGGTGGCTTGAAAATCGTGCCAAAGGCGGTCGAAATCCCAATCATATGTTTTGAGGTTGCCCACGGGCTTGAGCAACTCGCAGAAGTAGACGTCGCCATTGGCGTCGATGACGCAGCTCACATCGCCCGCGTTGCAAGAGGTGTTTTTCGGCTTCCCTTCGAGGTCCTGCATGTAATAGCGGTTAAGGACGAAACGGCCGACGGTGGCGGTCCAGCCGCCGATTCCACCCCAGCGTCCGTGAAAATAGCGGCGGCAGAGCTGTAGCTGGAGTTTGGAGATTTCGGCGTATTGCTCGGGCGTGGGCGATTGCAGGGCGGCATCCATGGGTGTCCCGCGCAGAATATTGAGCGAGTGATAATCGAGATCCCATTCGTCGACGCCCATGTGGAGCAGGCTTTTGACGTCGTCGATGTTGCTGCGCATGACGGTAGTGACGACGCTAAGCGACAGGCGTTTATCGCGTGTACGAATCTCGCGCAGGGCTTCCATGGTGGCGAGAGCCTTCTTGTAATTGCCGGGGACACCGCGAATGCGATCGTGATTTTCGCCGATGCCATCGATGGAAAGCGCGATATTCAGCCGGAAGGCATTGGTGTTCGCGAGGATGCCTTCTACGGATTTAGCGATCACGCCGGTCTGGATGGCGTTGGTCGGGATGTTGATGAACTTGGCCTGGTTGAAATCGAGGAAGCGATGGCAGATCTGGTCGATGTCCTTGCGGAGGAAGGGCTCGCCGCCGGAGAGGTCGAGCCAGACCAGCTCGCCCATGGCGTTGGATATCTTTTCAATATGATCGGTTTTGAGTGACTCGCCCTGGTTCAAATTTTCCCAGTAGAAGCAGTGGCCGCATTTGGCGTTGCAATGGTCGGTGATAAAGAGGATGAGATGGACCGGCTTCTGTTTGCGGCGCGAGAGCTGTTTCCAGGACAGAATATCGGTGGTGAGCATGTGGTCCGGAGGCTGCGCGACCGAGTGTGGCTCCGAACTTAAGCCTAGCGGCCAGGGGCGGGGAATGTCAACCAACGGGTGCTGTTGTCATACAGACCACATCACCTCGCGGCTCAGTAACGGGGGGCTCCGTGTTACATTGGTTGTTGAAGCTCCTTCCCGGAAAGTCCCCATCGTCTAGCCCGGCCTAGGACACCGCCCTTTCACGGCGATAACAGGGGTTCGAATCCCCTTGGGGACGCCATACCAAATTGCTCGAACGCCCTCCCAAGCTCGTCGGGATTGCTGTAAACTTGAGTGCCGAGGTGAGCTATGGCAAGTCCCATGCGACTGGCGCGGTGGTTGGCCGCCACTCTGTGCTTCGCGGCAGTCCCTTTGTTGGCGCATCATTCCTTCGGTGCCGAATACGATGCCGACAAGCCTGTGACTATAACCGGCGTCGTCACGAATATCGAGTGGACCAACCCGCACAGCCACTTCTTCCTGGACGTGAAGGACGACAAGGGGAACGTCGTGAATTGGAAGTTTGAAGGCTATCCGCCCGTTGTGCTTTACCGGACCGGTTGGCGCAAAGACATCACCATGAAGGTGGGCGACACTGTGACCGTGTTCGGCTGGCGTGCAAGAGACGGCACTAACTGGGGGCATTCGCGCGAAGTTACTTTCGCCGATGGAAAGAAGCTGTTCTTTGGGCCGCCCGCCGGTACGGGCGACGGAGGCAACACCCCGGCAGTGAAGGCTCCACAATGAGAATGCTAATCGCAGTGCTTGCGATAGCCCTGTCGCCACTCGTCATGGTGCAAAGCGGCGCGCAGACCGGCATCCCGCGAATGCCCGACGGCAAACCGAATCTGACGGGCGTCTGGCAAGGCGGCAGTACACGGCGGGGAAGTTGGGATGAGGCGAATTCGGGACTCGGAGTCGGAGGAACGGGGCGCGATCCCACGGCCCCGCCCAGCCCTGCGTCACAACAAGTGGTGAACGCGCCCGCTCCCTACCAGCCCTGGGCCGCGAAGAAAGTTCTGGAGTCCTATAACAAGCGCGGTATCGACGATCCATCGGCTTTGTGCCTGCCGCCGGGCGTTCCGCGGCTTACCATTACCGGTCTGTTTCCCATTCAAATCGTCCAGACTCCCGAGCAAGTGATCATTCTCTACGAGTACATGAATGTCTTTCGCATCATTCCGCTGAACGCAAAACATTCCGGCGATCTGGTTCCAACCTACATGGGCGATTCGGTGGCGCACTGGGAAGGCGACACATTGGTGGTGGATGTTGTCGGCTTCAACGACAAGGGCTGGCTTACTGGCACCGGGACTTTTCACTCCGACCAACTGCACGTCACCGAGCGCTACACGCGTGTGGACAAGGATCAGATCAAGTACGACGTGACCATCGAAGATCCCAAGGTGTTGACCGGTCCTTGGGACATACACACCAGCCTCATGCTGCGTGAGGGGACGCGGGTGCAGGAGTACGTTTGTGCCGAAAACAATTTGGATCCCGAGCGATATGAGAAGCTGCTCAAAGACGGAGTGAAGTTCACCCGGCAGTAGCCCGGGCCTATTGCGATGCGATTCATCGATCGCGACGAAGTCGCGCGCCGCCTCACCTACGAGGTTTGCATTCCGATCGTGCGCGACGCGATGATCGCGTTCTCGCGCGGCGAAACGAAGCAGCTGCTCCGGTCCATCATTCCGCTGTCGAAGGGTCGACTGTTCGGCGTAATGCCCGGGGCGATGGGCGCGGTTGGACCTTTCGGCGCGAAGCTGATCAGCGTCTTTCAAAACAACTTCGCCAAGGGAATCCAATCCCACCAGGGGCTCGTGATCCTCTTCGATCCCGACACGGGCGCGCCGGTTTGCGTGGCCGACGCAGGCGAAATCACGGCCATCCGAACGGCAGCGGCCAGTGCCGTAGCCACGGATGTGTTGGCGCGCAAGGACGCCCGGCATCTGGCGATCCTGGGATACGGCGAGCAGGCCGCGACCCATGCGCGGGCCATCGGCAAAGTGCGCGATATCGGGTCAATCGTCGTGTGGGGGCGTTCGCCCGACCGCGCGCGGGCTTTCGCCTTGACCATGCAAGCGGAACTTTCGTTGCCATTTTCCGTCGCCGCGACCGTCGAAGAAGCCGTCGCGCAGGCCGACATCATCTGCACCGTGACAGCGGCCACCGAGCCGATCCTGAAGGGCGCTTGGGTGCTGCCCGGCACGCACGTGAACGTAGTCGGCTCCGGTTTCGCGGGACCGACGGAGATCGACAACAGCCTCGTGGTGCGCTCGCGCTTCATCGCCGATAGCCGCGAGGGCGTGCTCAACCAGGGCGCGGAGTTTCTCAGGGCCAAGGCAGCGGGGCTAATTGGTGACGATCACATCGTCGCTGAGATCGGCCAAGTGCTCGCGGGCGACGTCGAAGGCCGCCGCTCGGCTGACGAAATCACGATCTACAAATCGCTAGGCCATGTCGTGCAGGATTTGGCGAGCGCGTGGGCGCTGTATTCGCAGGGCGATTAAACGCTCAGAACCTTAAACGCTCAAGACGGGACACGGCGACCGCTGGATAATCCCGTGCGCGTGCGTCCGCATCCGGCCCAGCGTCTCATGCATCGCACCGCGGCCGAGCACGATCAAGTCGGCGCCTTCCTGTCGCGCGTCTTCAGTGATCGTCGTCACGATCTCGCCCACCGCGATCCGCACCGGCAGGTCCAAGTTCGCCGCTTGCACGATGGCCTCCATCCGGGTGCGCGCCTCCGTCCGTAGTTGCTCCTGCAGCTCCTGCTCGCTCTCAAGCGACAGCCAATCGCTCACCGGCCGCACCACGTGCAATAGCTGCAAGGTCGCGCCAACCTGCTGGCTAAAATCGGCGGCCCATCGTGCCAGCGCCTCGCTCTTCTCGCCCCCATTCAGGGCACACAGGATCTTGCGCGGTAGCTCTTGCGCGTGCTGCTTCTCGGCGTGCGCCGCGGTCCACACCGGGCAATGCACGTCGTGCAAAACTTTGGACGTAACCGAGCCCAGCAGCAGCCTGCGGAACAAGCCGTGCCCGTGCGTCGGGATCGTCACCAGATCCACGGCGTTATCGCGCGTGAATTCGGCGATCTTCATGGCTGGATCGCCCACGGCCGTCAGCCGCGGGGGCGGTGTCTCGAAGCCCTCGATCGCCTGTTTGTCCAAGTGCGCTTGCAGAGTGCTCTGCAACACTTCGGGATCCGATCCGGCCGGCGAAACAATCAAACCGGGAGGCGCCACCCAAGTGGGAGGCACGATGCTAAGTACCGTAACTCTCGCGTGGAACTGGTTTGCCAGTGCGCGAACGTAAGGGATGGCGGCCAGGCTCGCGGCCGAAAAGTCGAGCGGGAGAAGGATGTGTTTGATGGTCGGCATTGGGCTTCCACAATCTTACTGAAAGGTTGTGATAGTATGGCTAGCCGCGATTGAAACAAATCGCCGCCGCTTCGTGACCCTGGAAGCGACCCGAAAGGAGTGCCCTTTGTCAGGCCTCAAACAACCCGCGCTCGGAATCCTTGCCACAGTGCTCATCATGGCCATTGGACTGGGCTTCATTTCGCTTTTCGACTATACGAGATTTTCGGGAGTGGTCAGTTGTTACCTGATTTCCCTGATTCCGATGGAAATCATCATGGGCGTGATCTGGGGGATGAAGCAGCCTGGCTTCGCCGCTGAGCGCTCGCAGCCGGTGCGCGGCATTCTGTTCGCGGTGATCGCAGCCGTCACGGGAATCGTGGTTTGGATGATTCATCTCAATGGGTTGGGAGGCGCTATCACTCCTCCGACGCCTATGCTGACCATGCTACTGATTACTTCGGTGGTCGTCACCTTCTGGCTCGCCATCATGTGGGGTGGCTGGCCGTTCACCGCCCTGATCAAGAACCCAATCGCGGCCGGGCTGACGCTGCTGGTCGCCTGTTACGTCATCAACTACGTCTTGTTCCGCGTATTCTTCAACTACGATTTCATGAAGGGCGCGCCGGTGTATGTGGCGGCGCAAGATCCGCACGGCCTGTTTAATGGGTGGAACGCCGTGGTGTTCTATGTCACCGCGATCGGCGTGATGTTCCTATCGTTGTGCTTTGACCTGTGGCCCTTCACCAAATTCCCCGGCATGATGAAGCAGCCCGTGCTCGGAATTGTCTGGACCATCGTGGCTCTCATCATTGGCTACGCGGCGTTCTACATCGGCGTCGACGTGATGAAGATGGATGTGGTGGCGTTCATGGTCATCGTCCCCATTCCGTTTATCTTCGGGACCATCGTCGTGTTGAATATGTTGCAAGGGTCGCTATTTGTGAAGCTGACGCAGCCGCTCAAGGGCATACTGAACACCGTCGCGGCGGCCGTCATTGGCAGCGCGTTGGCATTGATGTACCGGCAGCTTGCGGGCACCGTGACTGGAAAGCTTGACGCTGGACCGCCCGCGTATCAAACGGAAATCTGGCTCGCATCTGCGCTGTTGGCTGTTACTTTCCCGTTCCTGGTGGCGTATGCTGACTTCTTCACCATGTGGCCGCTGCAGCGCGCCAAAGCCGAGCAAGTGATGGAAACGGCCGGCGGTCGCTGATATATTTATCTGCAGCATGCGTATCGGAATCATAGCTATCGTTGCGTCCATCACGTCAGCATTCGGCCAGGCGCCTCCCGCACAGCCAGCTCCTAGCCCGGCCCCATCGTATGCCCGAGCGGCGCAATTGCCTGCACGCATCGAGAAATTTACGGCGTCGCCCGAGTCCATCAAGCCCGGACAATCGGTTACGATCACTTGGGCGGTTGAAAATCCAACCGGCGTCAACATCGATCCCACCATCGGAAAGGTGCGCCCACGCGGCACCAAGACCCTGTCGCCCAGCGCGACCACCACTTACACGCTCACCGTGCATGGGCCCAAGGATCAGGTGCTGACCCAAAGCGTCACTGTGACAGTTCCGGGTACGGTGGCGGTGAACATTGCGCCCCCGTCCGGCACTCCAGCCGGCGCGAGTCAAGCGACGCCGCGCATGCCCGATGGCAAGCCGAACCTCACGGGTGTCTACAATTCCAGCTCGTTCAATTTTGGCGGCACCGCAGTGCGCGGCCAGAACGATCCGATTCAGGCAGAGCTCAAGCCCGGCGCTGAGAAATATAAGGTGGTTCGCGGCCCTACTGATGCGGGCGTTTACTCCACTTGCATGCCCACCGGCGTTCCACTCGCCTACTTCGTTCCGTACCAGTGGGAGATTGTGCAAGGTCTCGACAAAGTCGTGATCCTCTACGAATACCTCCACATGTTTCGCGTTGTTTCGATCAATGGCACGCATCCAGCTGACCCCGATCCGACCTGGATGGGCGATTCCATCGGGCACTGGGAAGGCGACACGCTGGTGGTCGACTCCGTCGGCTACAACGACCGCACGGAACTGCCCGGCGCCTATCGCCACAGCGAGGCGCTGCACGTGGTGGAGCGTTTCCATCGCACCGATCTCGATCACCTGGAGTGGCAAGCGACGGTGGAAGACCCCAACGTCTTCGCCAAGCCGTGGGTTATCAATCGCGTCTTTCCGCTGCGCACGGATCTCGACAAAGTAGACGAGTACGTCTGCGAAAACAACAAAGACTACAAAGATCTTTTCGGAAAGTAAGTGCTCTTCGCAATTCTTGAAGCCATCCACGTGATGGGTTTGGCGCTATCGGTAGGCGCCATCGTGCTCGTCGATCTAAGCCTGCTCGGGCGGCGCGAACGGCCGATCGCGAACTTAGAGCGCTGGACCTGGGCCGGTTTCGCCGTAATGCTGATCACCGGCGCGGCTTTGTTCCTTTCGAACATCTCGCGCTACGTGCACAATTGGGGATTTCTTCTGAAGATAGGCCTCCTCGTGATTGCGCTGCTCGCGCATTTTACGTTGCATCGTAAGGGCACCCGCTTCGCCGCCATTCTTTCGCTCACGCTTTGGTCGAGCGTGGTTGCGAGCTCCAAATTCATCGCCGATCTCGACGCCTAGCCGATGTCCCTGCTGGCTCTCTGCCAATGGATTCAAGCCACGCCATCCAGTACCGCGCTGCGCGAATCCACTTGGGGCTTTACGATCCTGGGCGCGCTGCACGTGCTAGGAATCGCCTGGTTCGGAGGCGCGGTGCTTTTTTCTGTCATGCCACTATGGAAACGCATCGGCCTCGGGTGGATGCTCGCCACCGGCGTGCTGCTCTTCTGGCTCGAACCACTGAAATCGTACAACAGCCTCTCGTTCCGCATCAAGATGCTTTTGCTTCTGCTGCTGGCCTGCACAGCGCTACTTCCGGCGAAGCTTGCGCGCGCTGCCGCGCTGATTCTCTGGGCTGCCGTGATCCTCGCCTCACAAGGAATTGCCTTCGTTTGACTTCCGTTTGACGCCGTACCTGACATTGCAGTAGTGTGATCTGTGGCGAGTGCAATTTCAGGGGGTCCTTTAGATGACGTCGCGTAGAGCGTTCTTAACCAGACTCGGATTGGCGGGAGTTGCCGTTCCGCTGTTGGCGCATCACGGCACCGGAATGTACGACATGTCGCATCCCGTTACGGTGACCGGCGTTGTGAAGCGCTTCGAGTGGACCAATCCGCATGCCTACATTTATCTCGAAGTGAAGGACGACAAAGGCGTACCAGTGGAATGGGCTGTTGAAATGATGGCGTTGAATCACTTGAAGTCTTACGGCTGGTCGCGGAACACAGTGCAGCCCGGCGACGTAATCAGTTGTACTGGCGGAGCGGCCAAGAGCGGCGCTCCCACCATGTTGAGTTCCATCATCAAGCTGGCCGACGGCCGCGAGATCAAGTCGTAAGTAGCGTCGGTAGTTCCGTCGGCAGGTCGAGGCCCGCGAAGGTTTGTCCAAGGTGACAGTTGCCTAGTATGACCAATATCGATCTGAGGCTGGTGACGATCATCACGGAGTTGCATCGGACTCGCAGTGTGTCGCAGACCGCCGAAAACCTGCAGCTCAGCCAATCCACCGTGAGCATGAGCCTCGCGCGCCTGCGCAAGCACTTCAACGATCCCCTGTTCGTGCGAACGTCGAGCGGTATGGAGCCGACACCGCACGCCGTGCAATTGATCGCCCTTCTGAGCCACGCCGAGGCTCTGCTCGAAACCGCGCTTGAGCACCATGTGGTCTTCGATCCGGCGACTTCAGATCGGACCTTCCACCTTTGCTCCACCGACATCGCCAAGGTCACCATGCTGCCTAGGCTGATGAATCGGTTAAAGACAATGGCGCCGTCGGTCGGCCTGGAATTGCGCGAGATGTCGGACAAAACAAACGAGTTGCTTGAATCGGGCGAACTGGATCTGGCGGTCGGCTTTATTCCTCCCATGGGCGCGGGTTTCTGCCAGCAGCGGCTGTTCCCGGAGCGCTTCGTCTGCGTGGTTCGTGCCGATCACCCGCGAATCGCCAGCCGCTTATCGCTCGATCAGTTCCAAAACGAGGTTCATCTCGCCATCACTACGTCGGGCACCGGGCATGGCATTGTGGAGAAGGCGCTCGAAGAAAAGCACATACGCCGCAACATCGGCGTGCGAGTTTCCGGATTCCTCGGAATCGCCGGGATCATCACCAGCACGGATTGCCTGGCCATCGTCCCCGAACAGCTGGCCGAAGCGCTCGGGAACTACTCCGATATCAAGCTGCTCGAATTGCCTTTCCAGATGCCGGCCTACTTCGTCATGCAACATTGGCACGAAAGGTACACGCACGATCCCGCCAATCGGTGGCTGCGGGCGGTATTCGCCGAGCTGTTTCTCGAAAGCGCCAGTATTCGCGCAGTCGCGGGAGCCTGATCGGTACTATCAACTGGGTTGATATCGATTATCGGATTTCTTCCATCGACTCCCCGGCATACAAGGCATATAATCAGCCAACCCGTTGATTACAAAAAGCAACGGTGGGGGGCCGAGTCGTGAGAACCAAGCTTGTTCGACTATTCTGTCTTTTTTCCGCCTGCTCGCTGATCTGGGGCCAGGCGATTTCTACCTCACAAATCAAGGGTACCGTTCAAGATGCCAGCGGCTCGGCCGTTCCCGGCGCCGAAGTCAAAGTGACCCAAACCGCTAACGGAACCACCCGAACGGCCACCAGCGCCGCGGACGGCAGTTATCTTTTTACAGAACTTCCCATCGGTCCTTATCAGCTTGAGGTGTCGAAGCAGGGTTTCAGCAAGTACCTGCAAACTGGCATCACGCTGCAGGTGAACAGCAACCCGACGATCGATGTCGCTCTCAAAGTTGGCGCGGTCACTGAGCAAGTGGTCGTGGAGGCCTCAGCGAACTTAGTGGAAACAGAAAACGCCGGCGTCGGCCAGGTGATCGATCAACAGCGCGTGGTCGATCTGCCGCTCAATGGCCGCCAGGTGACCGATCTGCTGTATCTCACGGGCGGCACCAGTGAAGGCCGTGCATTTCGCGGTTCCTATCCGACGCAGACGTCGCCTTCCATCGCCGGCGGGATGGCTGGCTCGGTGTCCTATTGGCTGGATGGCGGAACGCACAACGATCCTTTGAGTAACCAGAATTTGCCGCTGCCGTTCCCCGATGCTTTGCAAGAATTCAAGGTTGAGACCAGCTCTCTGCCCGCGCAATACGGCGTCCATCCGGCGGGTGCGGTCAACGCTGTCACCAAATCCGGCGGCAACGCGTTCCATGGCGATCTCTTCGAATTCGTGCGTAATTACATCTTCGACGCCCGCACTACCGGCTACGCCGACGCCACCAATCCGCGCGATAACCTGAAGCGCAATCAGTTTGGTGGAACCATCGGCGGGCCCATCAAGAAGGACAAGCTGTTCTTCTTTTTCGGCTATCAGGACACCATCGAGCGATCTTCGTCACCCGCGACGATCACGAACATGCCGACGCCCAATATGCTGCAGGGCAACTTTAACGGTTGCGGCACCTTGAACCCGAGCATCAGTACGAATAACACGGTCCCGATGTCCGCGCTCAGCCCCATCGCGCTGAAAATTGCCGCTACGCTGCCGCTGGCGAGCAATGCTTCTTGTGGAAACTACACCTATCTCAGCCCAACCAACTACGGCGAAGAGCAAGGCATCACCAAGATCGATTATCACTTGAGCGAAAAGAACACTATGTTCGCTCGCTACTTCGTCACGCACCTGCAACAG
>DATHMO010000097.1:0-6105 GCA_035486995.1 Bryobacteraceae bacterium | reverse complement strand
AGCGGCGCAGCGATGCGCGGCTCGCGCCCAGCGCCGAGCGCACGGCCAGTTCCGGCTCGCGGCGCACCGTGCGCGCCAGCACGAGATTGGCGACGTTCGAGCTGGCAATGACGAACAACAGTCCAGAAGCCGCGAACAGCACCCAGAGAATCGTGTTGGCGGTCGAGTTGATCTGCTCGTGCATGCGTTTCACACTTATCTGGTAGTGGTCCTCAGGCTTGTACTCCTCTGGATGCGCGCCCGTCATCGATGCATACGCGGTCTGCAATTCCGCCCGCGCGGCTTCGAGCGTGGCGCCGGGAGCCAGGCGCGCAAAGACTTCGGTAATGCGGTGGGAGCGGCCGGTGACCATGGTGGCCGAGAGATGATGTGGGCTGGTGACAATATTGGCGATGATCTCGGTTTCCGCCGGATAAGGAACGGACGGCTCCAGCACGCCGACAACGGTGGCAGTGCGCGATCCAAGCCGGACCGTTTTCCCAAGCACGCTAGGATCGCTCTTGAGCTGGGTGGACCAGAAACGATAGGTCAGCACCATCGCGCCGGCTGCCTGTGGTCCGTCGTCCCGCATGTCGAGCAGGCGGCCGAGCACCGGATGGAGCCCCACGACATCGAAGTACGATCCGCCGACAACACCGGCGCGGACTTCACGCGGCTCACCGAGCCCGACCATGGTGAAGCCGATGGTGGAGAAATCGCCGAACGCGGTCAAAGTCTTGACGCGCGAGCGCAGATCCTGGATCTCGGGCACCGAAAATGCAATGTCGTCAACCTTGATACCGGGCGCGCTCTGCCGGATATAAATCAGCCGGTCTTCGTCGCGGTTGGCGAGCGGCCGCAGCAGCACGCCCCGCACCAGCGTGAAAATGGCGGCGTTCGCGCCGATTCCGAGAGCCAGCGTCAGGATCACGGTGACGGTTAGCCCTTTGGTGCGTGCCAGCGAGCGAACCGCGAATTTGAGGTCTTGCCAGAAGGTCATGATGGCCTCCGCTCCGGGAAATTACTTTTCTCAGTATACGGCCATCAAGTATACTTCCATGATCAGCCAGAGTTTTGACAAACCCTTACACCCGGAGCTCCGATTCCATCGGTCTCTTCTAGTAGGTGTCCCATGAAAATTATGTTTCCGAAATTTGTGTTTCCAACCATGCGATGCATGATCATCTGCACGGCGCTCGCCCTTGGGGTGAGCTTTGCGGCTGATATTGACGGCAAGTGGACCGCTCAGTTTGAAGGGAGAAATGGCGAGCAGACGCAGACCCTCACACTCAAAGCCTCGGACAACGGCCTTACCGGAACCATACAGGGCGCGCGTGGCCCAGCCGCTGAGATTTCCAACGGAGCAATCGACGGCAACAATATTTCGTTCACCGTGGTCCGCGAATTTCGCAACAACAAGATGACTCAGGAGTACAAAGGCACTGTTTCTGGAGGCGTACTGAAGCTGACTGTTTCAGGCCGCCGCGGCGGCTCTCGCGAAGTGACGTACAAGAAGGAATAGCATCCTGAGCCTGCTTCAGAATGCTCTCGATCATCACCGGGCTGGGCGGCTGAATGACGCCGAGCGGATTTATCTGCAGATCCTGGCGGCCGACGCCGAGCAGCCCGACTGCCTGCATTTGCTCGGGATGATCGAACATCAACGCGGGCGCCACCAGGTCGCGGCTGATATGATCCGCCACGCCATCGCGATCAGGGCGACGGAGGCTGCGTATCATTCCAACCTGGGCGGCGTTCTTCAGTCCCAAGGCAAATTGGACGAAGCCGCTGCGTGTTTTGAGCAAGCGCTGTTCTTGAAACCCAACTGGGCTGAGGTGCACAGCAATTTTGGCAATGTGCTCCAAGCGCTGGGAAAATTGGACGAGGCTGTGGCGAGTCAGGAACGGGCGCTCGCTCTGAAGCCGGATTTCGCCCAGGCGTGGTCTAACCTCGGCAATGCCCGTCAGGCGCAAGGCAATCTGGACGCGGCTGCGGCGTGTTACCAGCGCGCGCTGGCCATCCAGCCGGATTACGCGGACGCTCACAACAATCTCGGCGGCGTGCTCGCATCGCAAGAGAGAGCCGAGGAAGCCGTCCCGCATCTCGAACGTGCGCTCGCTCTTAAGCCCGGCTTCGCGTCGGCCCACAACAATCTGGCCAACGTGTACGCGTCGCAGGACCGGACAGAGGACGCAATGGTGCATTACGAGCGTGCGCTGGCGCTCAACCCAGATTACGCGCACGCCCACAATAATCTGGCCAATGTCTTTAAACACCAGGGCAAATTCGAAGAGGCCGCCGAACATTACAGCCGCGCGATTGCGATCCAGCCAGACTATACCGAGGCTCATTATGGCCGCGCCGAAATCACGTCCTTCGAGGCGGGCAGTGCGGATCTGGCGGCGCTAGAAGCACTGTCCGGCCGCGACGATCCGTACATTCATTTTGCGCTCGCCAAGGCGCTCGAAGATTGCGGGGATTATGCGCGGGCTTGGGAGTACTTTCGCCGTGGAAACGCTTTGAAGCGCGCGCAAATTGATTATGCCGAAGAGGCAACCGTCGAGTCGTTCAAACAAATTACCGCCGTATTCGATCGCGCTTTGTTCGATCGTTTCGAGCAGCAGGGCGATCCCTCGGACGTTCCCATTTTTGTGCTTGGTATGCCGCGTTCGGGCAGCACGCTGGTCGAGCAGATCCTGGCCGGCCATCCCCAAATTCATGCCGCGGGCGAGCTGACGACCTTAGAAAAAATAATCATCAACTACCCGCAATGCGTTCCTGAACTTGACGGAGCCGCCTTGCGATCGCTCGCCCAGTCGTATCTCGGCCGTCTTCCGGCTCTCGCGGATGGCAAACTCCGTGTCGTCGACAAGCTGTCTGGGAATTTTCTTCGCATCGGTCTCATCCGCCTGATGCTACCCAATGCCCGGATCATCCACACGCGCCGCGATCCCGTCGATACTTGCGTGTCCTGCTATTCGAAACTGTTCACATCCGGTCTCCTCTTCAGTTACGATCTTGCGGAGTTGGGCCGGTATTATCGCCATTACAGCGAGCTGATGGCGCACTGGCGATCCGTTCTGCCGCCCAGCGCCATGCTCGAGGTTTCTTATGAGGACGTTGTCAACGATCTCGAAGGCCAGGCTCGCCGGTTGATCGATTACTGCGGCCTGCCGTGGGACGATCGCTGCATCAGCTTCCACAAAACGAAACGGCCGGTGAAGACTGCCAGTGCCGTGCAGGTCCGCAAGCCTCTGTTCCGCAGCTCGCTGCAGCGCTGGCGGCATTACGAAGCCGGCTTAGCTCCGTTGCTCCGCGAACTAGGCGTGCACGAAACCGCGCAGTGATACAGTATCGAGGAGTGACCGCTTATATCAGCCGGTTCGCACTGGCGCTCGTGATCTTTCCAGCGGCGCTTCTTGCGCAATGGCCCTCATATCCGACAGCGGGAGCGCCGAGGTTACCGAACGGCCACATCAATATGGATGCGCCCGCGCCGAAAACCGCCGATGGGCATCCCGACCTGTCAGGACTCTGGGATCGCGGCCTGGTTCCTGGCGCGCCGCCGCCTGCGCCCGCCAACGCACTTGGCACTACGCCTCCCAAGGGCCCGCGTCCGTTCCAGGATCTTCCGTCGCTTTTTCCTGATGGTCTGCCCATGCAGCCCTGGGCCGCCGAACTTCGCAAGCAGCGCTTGGCGGACCATAGCAAGGATCATCCCGACGCGCATTGCCTGCCGATCAACCCAGTGCAACTCGCCAGCCATCCGCAGCCACGCAAGATTATTCAAACGCCCGGGCTGGTTCTGATTTTGTATGAAGCCAACGACGGCATCCGGCAAATTTTCACCGACGGCCGGCCGCTGCCGGACAATGATCCCGAGCCTTGGTGGTTCGGTTATTCCATCGGCAAGTGGGAAGGCGATACGCTGGTGGTCCAGACGGTGGACTTCCATGACATGGGTTGGATCGACGAGGAAGGCACGCCCATCACCAGCGCGGGCCGCCTAACCGAGCGATTCCGCCGCTTGAATTACGGCACGCTCGAGATCGAGATGACCATCGACGATCCGAAAACTTTTACCCGGCCGTGGAGCTTCAAGCTCGAGCAGCGTCTGATGCCCGATACGGATTTGATCGAATTTGTTTGTGCGGAGAACAATACGAAGTTGTCGCATTTGGTCGGAAAGTAGCAGCTCTACCGAGCCGCGCACGTGAGTAAGCGGTAATTAGGAGGTTTTATGCGCAAGACAATTGGTGGTATCGCCTTGTTCGTCGCGGGCATCGCGGTGGGAGCTTTTTTGATGCAACCCGGCCGAGCCCAAACCGCGCCAGTATCCGGGCTGCGGCTGAATCACGTGGGGATCTTCGTCAAGGATTTCGACGAGTCCATGCGCTTCTACACCCAGACCATGGGTTTCCGCGAAGCCTTCACAATCAAGGACCCCGCCGGAAAGCCCGTGCTCGCGTATCTTCAGATAACGCAGGACACGTTTCTCGAACTCGCGCCGGCCACCGCGGAGCGCCCCGTTGGTCTAAGCCACATCGGCATGTGGCCCGAAGATATGAACGCAACTGTCGCCGCGCTGCGGCAGCATGGTCTCCAGGTTAACGATCCTCGAACGGGGTCGACGAAAACAAGCATCACGAACGTTACGGATCCCAATGGTGTCCGGCTGGAACTGGTCGACTTTCTCCCTGGCTCGCTCCCGCGAAAAGCCATGGACGACTGGAAGAAATAGCCGGTTTGAGCACCCACATTTCTGTGACGCCGACTTCCCAGGACCGATCCTTCCGCGGCCCGTGGATTCTCAGAGTGTCTGACGATCCGATCTTCGACCTATCGAGTGGGTTCAGACGCAGGCGCTATGCATCATTTTTCCAGACCGCGAGGTCCGAAGCATTAAACCGAACTACCGGTCGCAAAAGTATTCGTGCGAGCCGCATTTCGAGCTTGACCCAGCGCGAGTGTTTCACGCCCGGGGATTCAACCAAGAGGATAACGTCCGATCGAATGAGGGCTTGAAGGACGGCCAACTGCTGCCAACCGAGGCTTCGCTCTTCAATAGCGTGGATGAATGGTCGGGAAACGCCGCTTAGGTAGCCATGAAGCCTTTTGAGAAGGCGAATGTTGACCATTCCATCGCGACGAGTGTAACTGACAAACACGTTCATGAGATGCTCCTATTGACGAACAGTCCCCAAACGACAAGATCAATGAGAAGCATTAACCCATATAGCCACATCGAATGATTGAAAGCAGCATCGAAAACCTTCCCGGACCCCGAGCGACTTGCCCGCTTTGGTGAGATGACCTGTCCGATTGCGGAACTGCCGCCGATTTGACCTCCGCGGGAAACGATACGCTCCCGTATCGAATCCATGCTCCCTCTGAGCTTCACCTGGTAGAAATACGCAACGGAATCTAGAAACCAAAAACAAATGGGAACCACGAGCCCCGCAACGAAGAGTGAATGATCAACTTTCGCCCTCGTGAAACTCGCGATCAACGTGAGAACGACGAAGGCCGTGGTGACGCAGAACTTCTTAATCTCGAAGCAAAAACTGCTGATCTGCGTCACTACACCCGCCAATTGATCAAGAAGCTTCCAATCAAGCTCATCCTCAAGCGTTTTGACATATGCCTTTTGCTCTTCGGCCACCGTCGCCTCCGCGGTGCTTCCTCACGGCCCTTAAACAGGGTCCGCAGCAGCGTCTCACCAATTATAGACGTGGGCAAACCAGGCGCGGTAATCGACTGTGAACTGCACTCAGATCGGATTGCGCGCCATTCCGAGCAAGCTAGTGGCCCGCCGCTACGGGCCGCCACGAAACTGTAAAGGATTCCTCCTGTGAAACGCCGGTCACGTCCGGAGGCTAGGCTCGCGCGAGTCGCTCGGCTACGGCATGGACGCCGCCGGGTTCGTGGTTCCCAGAGGCAATTGCCCGAAAATCAAATAGTAATCTCTGCGAGGCATTCGGACGCTTCAGAACTCGATCCGTGCTTGGAATGCAACCATTCGTGGTGAACTATCGCCGCCTAACCCGACACCAAGCAATCCCGTGGGCGGCGCAGTCGTGTAACTGAGAGCTCCAAATCCGGTCTGGGTAGACGGCTTGCCGGGAA
>DATHMO010000096.1:0-10043 GCA_035486995.1 Bryobacteraceae bacterium | reverse complement strand
GGACCTTTGGGCGATTCGCCCTCCACCAGCTCCATCACCAGCGCGCGTTCTTCCACTCCGTAGATCTGCGCGATGTTCGCGTGGTTCAGCGAAGCCAGCACCTCTGCTTCGCGTTGGAAGCGCATCATCCGCCCGGAGTCTTTCGCGAACACCTCCGGCAGCACCTTCAGCGCGACATCGCGCTTGAGCTTGGTATCGCGGGCCCGGTACACCTCGCCCATGCCACCCGCCCCGATGGGCGCCAGAATCTCGTAGGGGCCCAATTTGATACCGGCGGACAGTGGCGTACCCATGGTTTAGCCAAGTTTACTCGATAAGAGAGCGAATGATGGATGTGGGACGTGTGACCCGCAAGTCGGGACGCGCCACTTGGCCCTATGACGGCCTACTCGAACAAGTCATCTTCGTTGTCCTCAAGTCTGAGTGGGAAACCTTTGCCCGTGCCGCATCGGTAAGTCTTGTGATACGCTCCTTCGCTCAGCTCGTCGTCGCGGCCCGAGCGAATGGGATCTCACCAAATCATAGCGAGTCTTGTCCCACCACTTCCCCTCCAGCACTATCCCTCCCTTCCCCACAGCACTAAGCGCATTTCTCGATATTCCCGCTCCCCAATCCGCCGATGGAAGATCAGTTGCCAGCCCTTCGGAGGTAATCACCATCACGCCGCTCACTCTCACAAGCCCGGGCCTTCCACCGGAGGCCTTCACGCCGAAGATCCTCTGCATCGCCGAATACCCCGAGGATTTCTCCGCTGGCATTCTCTCCGAATCCACCACCATCGCCAACCGCGCCGAGAATGGATTAGCGCTCCTCGGCACCCAGGATTTCGATGTCGTGCTCGCGATGCTCCCGCTCTCCGATTGCACGTGCCCGTTCAGCTTATTGGCCGAGTTACAACAGGCTCAACCCGGCACGCCGATCGTGCTCCGCGCCCCGCAGGCGTCCGCTACCGAGGTCGTCCGTCTGTTGCACCTGGGCGCCTTCCATGTGTATTCGGACGGCGACGTCACCAGCCTGCTTTACTTCGCCGCTAATTCCAAATGGGCGAACGAATCCAGTGCCACTCCCATCGAACCCGACGCCGCCCGCCTTCTGTTGATCGGTGAAAGCCGCCCGATGCGGCAGGTCGCACAGCAGATCCGCTTGGTAGCCCCCCGTCGCGCCACGGTGCTAATCACCGGCGAGACCGGAACCGGCAAGGAACTGGCCGCGCGTTCCATCCACGCCTCGAGCGGACGCACTCGTTTCCCGCTGGTAGCCGTCAACTGCAGCGCGCTTCCCGAAGCGTTGCTCGAAGCCGAGCTCTTCGGCCATGTCAAGGGCGCGTTCACCGGCGCCATCGGCCATCGCATCGGCCGCTTCGAAGAAGCCAATCACGGCTCAATCTTTTTGGACGAAATTGGCGATCTGCCGTTCGGTCTGCAAGCCAAGCTGCTGCGCGCGCTCCAGGAACACGAATTCCAACGCCTCGGCAGTTCGGAAACCATTCGCGTAGATGCGCGCGTCATCGTGGCCACCAATGCCGATCTCCCCGGATTGATCAAACAAGGCAAGTTCCGCGAAGATCTTTACTACCGGCTCAATGTCGTTCCCATCGCAATGCCGCCCCTGCGCGAGCACGCTTCCGACATCCCTGTTCTGGTCCAACACTTTATCGAAGAGATTTGCCGGGAGGAGAACCTTGCCACGAAGCAAGTCTCCCACGAGACGCTCGGCCGTCTGGCCGCGCATGACTGGCCCGGCAACGTTCGTCAATTGGAAAACGCCGTGGAGAAGGCCATCGTCCTCAGCGGGGAACGTCTGGTGCTTTACCCCGGCGATTTTCCACTACCGCCGCGCCGGCATCCAGTCGCGCACCCCGGCGCTCAGATGATCGCGCTTCCCGATCAGGGCCTCGACTTTGAGCGCACTGTCGGCAGCATCGAGCTGAATATTTTGGAACAAGCCTTGCGCAAAACCCGCGGCAACAAGAAACTCGCGGCCGAGATGCTGGGCTTGAAACGCACTACGCTCGCCGCTAAGCTCAAGAGCCTGGCTGCGGTTGGTGTGGGATAGCCGCCGTGGGTGTCATCTGCGACGCATGCACGATAAAACGCTTGGGCGCCGACCCCACGTAGTAGAACGGATAGCACGTCACCAGCGTCAAGGTCTCGCCGCCCGATGCCTCCAGCACGCTGACGTCGCGCGGCGTCACGATCTTGGTTGACTTCACCACATAGCGAAACGATCCGCTCGTGGTTTCCAGCTCAATCGTATCGTCCTCGCGAATATTCCGCAGCGCCCGAAAGAACGTGTCGCGATGGCCCGCCAATCCCACGTTCCCGATTTTGCCGGGCAGCGCCGTGCCGGGAATATGTCCCACCGCCCGGCTCAACGTGCGCTCGTCGGCGCCTTCCCGCACCATCACCGATAGATTCAGCCTTGGGATATCCAGCCGTCCGATCACCGAGCGCATCGCGGGAGGCGCTTCCGGCTGCTCACCCTGCGGGCTCTCCTTCGGCAATGCGGAAACTTCAGGCGCTGTGTCTGCTTCCGGCTTCTTTCCGCTCCCCAACCGCCGCGCTTCCTCATTCACGAACTCAGCCACGCTGGGCGTCAATCCCCGCAGCGTCTGGTCAAAAGCCCAGTCCTGATACGCCTGATCCAACACGCTCGCGGTGTTGATCCACACATAGCAATCAAGCGCTACCAGACCCAGCAGCAGGAAAATCCATTCGGCGACCAACAGGCCGCGTCTTGGCGCCCGGACCCTCATCGCGTTTCCGCCGCTTGATCGCCAAACAAATACGTCGTTCGCGTCCGCACCACCAACTTCGGATGATCCGCCGACGCAGCTTCCACCTTGATATGCCGCTCCGCCTTGCCCTCGGGCAAAGGCACGTAGCCGACGGTGTATCGGGTGCGAATGTCCTTGGCGATCTGCCGGCAAATCGGTACGATGTCCGCCAGTGTCGCCGGATGATAGAACACGCCCCCGCTTACCTGCGCCAGCTTCTTCAGCACGCCCTCGTTCTTCTCTGGATCGTCTTCGTCATACAGGCCCACCGTGTAGATCGTCGCCTCGCTCGTCAGCACGTGCTGCATCACCTCTTGCTGCGTGTGCGTGCTGTGATTGTCCCCGCCATCGCTGATCAGCACCAGCGTCTTCTTGTCTCTCCGTCCAAAATCAAGCTGATTGAGCGCCATCTCGATCGCGTCATACAACGCCGTCCGCCCCTCCGGAATGCCTTGCCACAACGCCATCCGCAGTTGCTGTACCTTATCGGTAAACAATACGTCGTCGGGGAGCCCGCGCCGTGGTCGCTCGTTGAAATTGATCACGAACGTCTCGTCCATCGGATTGCTGGCTTCGTTAAACACCAGCGCCGCCGTGATCACTTCCGCGCGCTTCGGCCGCATGCTGCCGCTTTCATCCACCACGATGCCCACCGTCACCGGAATGTCGGCGTCGGCGAACTGCGTAATCGATTGCGGTTTCCCGTTCTCGAAAACTTTGAAGTTATCCTTGGAAAGCCCCGCTACGAATCCGCCCGCCGCGTCCTTCACGCTCACGTCCAAAAGAACTAGCCGCGAAGTGGTCCGGAGGGTGAATTCGCCGGGTTGTTCCGCCTTCGCGATGACAGGACCCTTCGATTGGCCCACTGCCACCGCGCTCGCGACAACCCACGCGCTCACCCACCACGCCACCACGCGGCCTCGGATCATAACAGTCCGATGTTAGCAGGCTCTGCCGTTACGACAAACGGAAAGCCCGGACCAAGGCGAACAAACCAAGCGAAAACACGCCGGCCAAAGCGATCAGCGGATAAGGGCTGGCCGTCTTGGGAAGTTCCTGCGGAGCAGGAGCAGGCGTGGGTTCCGGAGCTGGCGCGGCTTCAGGCTGCGGAGGAGGCGTATTCTGCGCCACTTCCTGCTGCGGCTCGGGCTGCGTCTGCGTTACTTGCGCTTGCGGAAGTTCGGCCGGTTGCGTTGCTTCCGTGGTCGGAACGGCTTGATGCGATACAGCAGCGATCTGCGCCGCGGCCGACTTCGGATAAGCGAACTCCTGGCCGAAATTGTCGCCCGGATAGAACCACGCTCTCAAAGCTTTCGGTTGTCCGGGAGGCGTTTCCCAGAATGTGAAAACAGTCTTGCCAGTCGGCTGCAGCCGATAATTCGGGATCGCCAGAATCGTGGTGAACAAATGATTTTCGTCCGCGTTGAAGATTTGGACGATGTGCCGGTCCGAAGGCGAATCCAGCAGCTTAATTACGTACTTGCCCGGGGGCAGGACCATGTTAGGCACTTGGAACGGTTCGTTCACTGTGATCACGGTCTTCTTATTCCATTCGTCCGCGGGCGCATTCGGTGCTAACGCGATTCCGAGCAATCCGACGGATGCCATTGCGAGTATCAAACGGTTCATTAGTTGACTCCTTTTTGCAAATTGCCGCTTCGCGATCGCATCAAGCAACCGCACGGTTCATTGGGATGCCCACCGAAGTGGCTGCAACCTGCTTCCGGTATCGCAGTTTGCTTGCCAAAGGAGAAAAGCGTTACAAATCAGTCGTATCGTTTCGATCGGGATGCTTTGTAACCTGGAAACTTTTACAGAAGTGATCGATTCTTTCGACTCAGTGTCCACCCTTAGACTCAAGGTTTGCAGCTCTTTATCGCTGTAGCGGATCTTCCACTGTTGGCGGCGTTGCTTCCATCAGCCGCCCCAGCTCGGGTTCGAGCGCACTCATCTTTTGCTTCATTTCCCACGCAATTTTGCGATAACTGAAGTGTCCCTTCACTCCCGATCGCAGCCGCGCGATATATTCGGCCTCCGCGAAATCCATCTTGAACAGAAATCGCGAGCGCGCCGCGAACGGAAGCAGATACTGTGCGCCCGGCTCGGGCAGCGAAGCAGCCACGTTACTCGCTTGTTTAATGAGCGCGTCATACCTCGCGTTAAGCCCCGCCTCGTGAATCGCGTCCGGCGTCCCGAAGCCCAATCGCGACGAGTACGCCTGTCGAAACTGCTGGCAGCGCCGGTGCCGGTGCAAATCGCGATAGGCTCCGATATCCATCACGATGTCGAACACATACGGCGCTCCGCGAAAATTCCGCAACAGCTCATCGCGCCGGGTTCGCGATTGCAACGCCACGTCCAGCACTTCGTTCCTGCGCCCCGCGCTCCATTCGCTCACCATCTCGTATAGCTCGCGATACGGCCAATCGGTCACCGGGTACAGCAGCGTTGCAATGATATCGGACATGGTGTCCGAGGGCTTCATCAAATCCACATCGTCGGTTGCACGCGCTTCCCGCGCCGCCAAGTTCTGCCGCGCCCACGCCCGCAAATCCTCAACACTCTGTCGCGCATGTTCATCGGCGTCCAGATGCCGAGCCAGCGTCGGCGCCACCGCTTCACCCGAGCCGTTCGCATCCCATCGCAAGCACGGCTCTTTCGCGCAAGCCTCCGCGATCTCGTCCGCCAAGCTCCGCAGCTCCGCATACTCCGACGCCTTTAGCCGCCGCACCTGCCGCTCCAGCGTTCGAATGCTCGTCACCTGCCCCACTCCTGTCGGAATCCCAAAGCACAGCAGATAGCGCGCCACATCGAACGCCCGTGCCTTCACATTGCGCTGGTACGCCGCCTGCGGCATCTCTTCCGGACGAGGCAATTTCGCCGTGAGATGCTCGAACACTTTCGCGTGAACTTCGTTGTACCCCGCCAGCAGCGCTCCCGCCGCTTCCTGATACGCCGCTGCCTGCGCGGCATCGAATTCAGGCGGCGTCACGAATCCTGATTTTGAAAAATCTTGATACCGCGACGAACGCGCCTGTCCATCCCACAGCTGCTCGTCTTCAATCTCGGTCGCGGCCAGCTCCGAGATGCCCTCAAAGCACAGCACCACGTGCCCCAGGTCCGCGATCGATGCGTGCCCATATTGGAAATAGAAGCTCTCGAGAAATTTCGTTGAATCGTGCGTGCGCACCCACTCGAGCGAGTCGCGAATCGAATCGGGCGACCGGCTGTATCGCGCCAGCGCAAACGCGGATTTCTCGGGTGGGATCGGCCCGAGCGTTAGTACACGGGACATCAGCCCTTGAATTCGCCCGCCAGCCGGCTTGCGAACGGATGCTTTTGGCCTGTGTATTTGCTGCTGGCCTTTTTGTTATACGGCATCGATGATGGCGACGACAATTGCTCGAACGTGAACGAGCAGATCCGCATCCCCGGATACAGCGCCACCGGCATGCGACCCAGATTGCTCAACTCGAGCGTCGCCTTGCCCGCCCAGCCCGGATCGAACAGCCCCGCCGTGCCATGCACGATGATCCCGATGCGCCCCAGGCTCGACCGGCCTTCTAGCCGCCCCAGCACATCGGCGTCGAGTTCCAGAGTTTCCTCGGTGATTGCCAGCACAAACTCGCGCGGCTGCAGAATGAACGGCTCGCCCGCCGGCACTTCCACGCTGCGCATGATGCCTTCGATGCCCTTGCTCTCGCGCAAATCGATGAACGCGTTGCGGCTGTGCTCGAAGACATTGAACTCGTTGCCCAGCCGAAAATCCACCGAGCAGCTTCCGAATTGTTCCGGTGGCAACTCCGGCGAAATTTTGATCTTCCCCTCCGCCAGGTAGCGCCGGATGTCCACGTCGGACAAAACCATAGAGATTCAAAATAACACAGGTGTCTTACGATGGCGGTCGAACGGCAAAGCTCCGGCTCCTTCCGCACGAGCCTAGCGTGCCAACGCGATTTAACCAAGGTTAATGAGTTCGTGATTGCCAACCACCTCTTCGCACTCCGCCCCAGCCACCTGTGTCAGATGGCCGTTCTACTTCCTTGTGGATTCCGGTGGCCGATATTGGTAAATACTTACCGATGAGATACGGATAGCCACCACATGGTGCGTGGGGCTTCCTCGGAGGCCATGGCCCGACCGATCACTCGAATTCGATGATTGACAGATCCGTTCCGAGACCGGACAGCTGGTGATAGACCATTTGGAGGCGATCCGGCGAAACCCCCAAATCTTGCGGACTACCGATGGGTCCAGGCAGCACGAAGATATCGACTGACTTCTTCTGAGCGTAGCTGTAGAAGCGGATAGCACGGCGTCGGCCGTCGCCGTTCCAGCTAATGTAATACACACCATCGGCAAAGACGTTCAAATCGTCCCCTGGCGCCCGATAGTCGTCGGCCAACTTCTCCTCCGGATTGGTGGCAGGGTCCCCATCCAAGGATCTGGAGAATATCCCCAGGTGACCAATCTTGAAGTACACGAACCGATGCCCGTCTGGTGTCACTATGCCTGCCGTGCCATCGAACACGTCCTCCAGCGGGCCACCCCGGGCCGGAGTCCGGAAAATACGGGAGCCTCCTATCCGGCCGAAATATAGGAATGTTCCGTCGGCCGACCAGGCTGGCGAAACTGCTCCGAACTTAGCGTCCGTGACTTGTATCGTGCCATCGCCGTGCTTGACACCCTTGGTCTCACTACCACTCGGTTCAACTTCGGTGATAAAGATCTGCGGTCGGTTGCCGATCCAGGAATGAAACGCTATCCGCTTGCCGTCGGCGGACCAGTGCGGAAATCCTATCATGGTCGAGTTTAGATGAGTCAACTGACGCGGATTGCGGCCATTCGCATCGGCGACCCAAACCTCGAACGCACCAGTTCGATTGTCGACAAATACAATCCGCTTTCCATCCGGGGCGAACTGAGGATTTCCCCGAGAGCTCGCCGAAGCGCCAAACGCAACGGGGTCTCCCAAAACCGCTAGGCCGCCAGGCCTCAGATGCACTAATCGAAGTTCCTGACGAGGACCGTCGGCCGTCACGATGCGCAGCTTCTGTCCTAGTGCCCAGGTCGCGGACATGCCGGTCAGATTAGCTGGCGCAACATAGATTTGCTCGGGGCTTCCGCCCGGCTGCCATTCGAAGATGTCCCTGTCTCGCCTATATAAAAGGCGTTTGCCGTTGGGAGACCAAACCGGCGATCCAATGAACGTGTCTTCGGGTCCGGAGACTCGAATGGGTGCCCCTCCAAACTGAAGTCCAGCAGTGACGGCGCGAACCAGAAGGCGCGAGTGATAGGGACCGTAAATCTCGGTATAAGCCAGCCATTTTCCATCCGCCGTGAAGGCCGGAGATGTGGTTCCAAGCGTGCCCTCCCCTGCGCTGACCAGTTGGCGCGTCGCTGACCCGTGAAGGGCGGACAGGTACAGGCCTGCTCGTCCGGTCTCGCTGTCTGTTGTCGTGTAAACGATGCCCTTTCCATCGGGTGTCCAGGTCAGAAGTGGACGCAGTGCTCTGTAAATGTCTTCTCGGAGGCTGACCTCCCGGAGGACGCGCTCCGGACCGCCCCCCGAGGGCACGACCACCAGATTTCCCGTCGATATTGTGCTGAGCCGCAGGAAGGCGATCTGGCTGCCATCCGGTGACCAGGCTGGGGAAATATTTCTGGCCGCATCGCGCGTGAGCCGTGCCGGCGTGTCGCTCCCCCAAGGCATGACGTAAATGTCGAGATTGTTGCCACTTTCTCCACTCCAGGAAAACGCTACGGATCGGCCGTCGGGCGAGAAAGCAGGTTCGCCCTCATCTCCCGGAAACGAAGTGAGCTTGCTGATCCGGGTGACTGTGAGCGTGGCGCTGGAACTCTTATTGTGCTCTGCACTCCGCCAAATTGCCGGACCCGCGATAACTGCCAGCGCCAATAGTGTTACCACCAGCGGTGCGCGCCTGCGGCTTTTCTGTCCGGTTAGGTCGCCGGTGAGTTGATCCAGCTGGTTCGCAACTCCGGCAGCGCTCGCCGGGCGGCGTTCCGGCGCCGGTTCGAGCAATTGCGATATCAATATGCTCAAGCCCCTCGCCGTCCGCGATCGATCCGAGAGCGGAGGAATTTTGACGGTCGTTCCGCTTGCCCACGCAGTCCCCAATGAGACGCCAGGGACGGGGGGCTTTCCCTCGGCCATTTCATATAACACCAATCCCAATGCGAACAAATCGGCGGGAGGGCCAGCCGGCTCGCCCTTTACCTGCTCCGGAGCCATGTAGGCAGGTGTGCCCATCACGGCCTGGCTGTCCGTTAGGGATGACAGCAGGGGCGAGGCGACCTTCGCCAAGCCGAAGTCCAGAACCTTGATGCCTACCTCTGTGAGCATGATGTTACCGGGCTTCAAATCCCGATGGACAATGCCGCGCTTGTGCGCTTCGGCGAGCGCGCTTGCGATCTGCCGGCCATACTGCAACACGTCTTTGAGTGGCATTTTGCCGCGGGGGATCCGTGCATTCAGCATCTCGCCGGCAAGCAGTTCCATGACCAGGTAATTGGGCCCGATGTCATAGAGGGTGCAAATGTGCGGATGGTTCAGAGCGGAAATCGCCCGTGCCTCGCGCTCGAAGCGGCCACTGTAGGAAGCGTTTAAGGTCTTGATAGCGACCAGGCGGCCTAGGCGCGTGTCCATGGCGCGATACACGGTCCCCATGCCGCCCGAGCCAATTTTGGACTGTATTTCGTATGGGCCTAGCCGCGATCCCGCACCCCAGAAGGTTTCCGAGTCGGGTCCGAGCAGAGCAGCCGCGGGCCAATGGAGGATCTGGCTACCGGATTCCTGCGCTAGCATCCGCTCCACGCGGGAACGGACTTCCGAATCGGAAGTACTCAGTAAAGCGACGCGCTCGGCCGGCCCGCAGTCCCGCACCGCATGGTACAGCTCCTCAATTTGGCGCCATCGTTCCGAGGTCATACGGCCAAATCGCACCCGATCAGCACATTGTACGCCACTTTCTACGAGTGGCTAACGTCGACCGACTGTTCGGTAGTGGGGTCTTAGCGGGGAGATGGCATCAATGTGGATTCTGATATGCGACTTCATCCCACAGATCCGGTTTTTTCAGTTGAAATCCGTTTTCAAGCGCAATGACGGGTGGGAACTGGTTAGGAGTCAGCTTGGCTCGTCCGATCGTAAAGCAAGCTGATGCGACTCCCTTCAATTCCTTCGAGGCCCGGCCAGGGGGGAACATAACAACTACGCGTTTCTTTCCAGGAAGAGCCAGAATGGACG
>DATHMO010000095.1:0-8807 GCA_035486995.1 Bryobacteraceae bacterium | reverse complement strand
ATGAGGTCCTTCGAATCCGGCGCCACGATTACTTTGCCGATGCCCTTGTGGCAAGACGGTGTCGCTATTTCTACGCCGACTGGGGCCACGGAGCTCATTCGACGGTCACCCCGGTAATCTCCGCAGCGGACTGTTGCTTGGTCCCAGCCACCAGATTTCCGGCACGCAGCAGCGAATCGAACGTTCCCGCATCCGTCCACCAGCCTTCCAAATGGGCATACGTCATCGTGCCCTCGCGAATGTAGGCATTGTTCACGTCGGTGATCTCCAACTCGCCGCGGCCGGACGGCACCAGCTTCTTCACCTTGTCGAAAACCGTCTCGTCGTACATATAAATGCCGGTCACCGCGTAGTTCGACTTCGGCTGCTTGGGCTTTTCCTCGATCCCCACAATGCGCGCATCCCGGATCTCGGCGACCCCGAAGCGCTCGGCGTCATGCACTTCCTTGAGCAAGATTTTGGCGCCCGATTCCTGCCGTTCGAAGTCCTCCGCCATATGCCGGATGCTTCGCTCAATGATGTTATCGCCCAGGATGACGCAGATCCGTCCGCCGTCCGCAAAGTGTTCGGCCAACCCGAGCGCATCCGCGATGCCGCCTTCGCCTTCCTGATAGGTGTAATCCAGATGTTTGAGGCCGAACTCACGGCCATTGGCCAGCAGCCGCAGGAAATCCCCCGAATTTCGCCCCCCGGTTACGACCAGGATCTCGCGAATCCCGGCGTCCACCAGAGTCTGGATGGGGTAGTAGATCATCGGCTTGTCGTAAATCGGAAGCAGGTGTTTATTGGTGATCTTGGTCAACGGGAGCATGCGGCTGCCCGTACCACCAGCCAAAACGACACCCTTCATTCACTGGCCCCGGTGCACTGTGCCCTCATATATGGCTCATTATACATGAGCTTCCGAACGTCAGTCAGTTAAAGCTCGCGCGCGACACTGCCGATTCGCTGGTAGGAATACCGCCCTGGCAATGGCCGTCGAAACCCCGAACATACAAATCGATCCCGCGCAGTCTCTGGGAGCGCTGGTGCACGCCACTACAGAGCACAGCACTGCAGAGTGCCTGGATCTCGCCGTGATCATCCCCACCTACAACGAGCGGGAAAACATCGCGCGCGTTCTGGAGAATCTGGCCAAGGTCCTGTCGGGAATTTCGTATGAAGCGATCGTCGTCGATGACGATTCTCCGGATGGAACGTCGGAAGCGGTACGCGAGATCGCCCTGCGGTCGCGCCATGTCCGGTTGATCCGGCGCATTGGGCGGCGTGGTCTCGCATCGGCGTGTCTGGAAGGCATGTTGTCCTCCTCGGCTCCCTACATCGCCGTCATGGATGGCGATCTGCAGCACGATGAGGCGACGTTGCCCCGCATGTTCAATTACGCTCGCGAACAGGGTCTCGACATAGTGGTCGCCAGCCGCAACGTCGAAGGCGCCAGCATGGGGCAATTTTCAAAAGGCCGAGTCCAGTTGAGCAATCTTGGTTTGCAGCTCAGCCGACTGATTCTGCACACCGAAGTCAGCGACCCTATGAGCGGCTTCTTCGTGGTGGACCGGCGCTTTCTCAACCAGATAATCTATCGAACCTCGGGTGTCGGATTCAAAATTCTGGTGGATCTGCTAGCCTCCGCGCGAAGGCCTGTGAGATTGGCGGAAGTGCCCTACACGTTCCGGACGCGAGGCGCCGGCCAAAGCAAGCTCGATCTCGCAGTGAGCTTGGAATACATCTATCTGGTGCTCGATAAACTGATCGGCGATCTGATTCCGCTTCGATTCGCGATGTATGTGGTGGTCGGTGCAGCCGGCGTAATCCTGCACTTGGGCACGCTGGCATTGCTCTATCTGCACGGCGGCGATTCATTCCGGACAGCGCAGATCGCGGCGACATTTCTCGCGATGACGCTCAATTTTCTCCTCAATAATCTCATCACGTATCGAGACGCACGGTTGCGAGGCAAGCGGCTGCTCGTGGGCCTGGTGACATTTTACGCCGCGTGCTCGATTGGATCCGCCATCAACCTGAGCGTGTCGGAAACTCTGCTCCGGCAGGGATCGCCATGGCTCTTTGCCGGGTTCATCGGGCTGGCCATCAGTTCGGTGTGGAACTATGGCGTGACGAGTGTCACCACCTGGCGGCGCCGTAACGCACACGCTTGAAAACGCCGGCGCGTCGAGAGCCTTCGCTATGATCTTAAGGTGTCTCAGCCCTCAGTGATGATCGTCGTGCCTTGCTACAACGAGGAGCATCGCCTTCGCACCGATCAATTTCTCGAATTCCTGTGCCACTCGCAAGTCAGTTTCGTATTCGTCGATGACGGGAGCCGCGACCACACCATCGACCGGCTGGAGGGCCTGCGCGCGGGCCATGAGGATCGCGTGTTCGTGCTGCGTTTACCGGCGAATGGGGGCAAGGCCGAAGCAGTGCGCGCGGGCCTGAACTTCGCTCTCGATCAGAATGCGGACTACATCGGATTTTGGGACGCCGACCTGGCTACGCCGTTGGACGCCATCCCGCAGTTTCTGGCGGTATTGGCAGCTAAGCCCGAGCTCGACATGGTGTTCGGCTCGCGTGTCAAGTTGCTTGGACGCCATGTACAACGCAAGACCAGCCGGCACTACCTGGGCCGCGTATTCGCGACGGTGGTTTCCAGCATGCTGCGCCTGCCCATCTACGATACTCAGTGCGGCGCCAAAATCTTCCGCGTGCGGCCCAAAACGCGCGAGCTGATCGCCGGCCCGTTTCTGTCTCGCTGGGTCTTCGATGTGGAGCTGATAGCCCGTTACATCCGTCAGCTCGGATCGGCGCAACAGGCAGCGCAGGGGATCTACGAATTTCCGCTGGATGTCTGGGAAGATGTCGGAGGCTCAAAAATCCGGCCGGTCGATTTCTTGGCGGCCTTGCGCGACATCGTCCTGATCTACCGGAAGTATCGGCTCCTTTAAATGGCCCCGAGCTCTTGATTGCGATTGGCGTAGTTCTTGTCGTGGTATTTCTGATATTCGCCTGACCGGACGTGCGCAATCCATTCCGGATTCGAGCCATACCAGTCGACGGTCGCCTTGAGCCCTCGCTCGAAATCCATCAACGGCTTCCATCCCGTCTCATGGCTCAGCTTTTCGCTCGACAGCGCATAGCGCCGGTCGTGCCCCGGCCGGTCCGTCACATACTCGATCAAGCTGGACGGTTTCCCCGTGATCGCGAGTATCTGTTCCACCACCGTTTTGTTCGGCAGCGAGCGATTCCCGCCGATATTGTAGATCTCGCCGTCGCGCCCCTTCTCGAGTAAGGTGAGAATCGCCTGGCAGTGGTCTTCCACATACAGCCAGTCGCGAATCTGCATGCCATCGCCATACACCGGGAGCGGCTTGTTGTCGAAGGCGTGCGTGATCATCAACGGAATCAGCTTCTCGGGGAACTGGCACGGTCCGTAGTTGTTGGAGGCGCGTGTCACGATCACGGGTAGTTTGTAAGTTGTGTGGTAGCTCAGTACTAAAAGATCCGAGCCAGCCTTACCTGCCGAATACGGACTGCTCGGCTGCAATGGGAATTGTTCGTCGGCCTCGAGCGGCGCTTCCAGGCTGCCGTATACTTCGTCGGTGGACACGTGAATGAAGCGCCCCACGCGATGCGCGCGCATGGTTTCGAGCAGATTAAAGGTACCGCGCAGATTGGTCTCAAATACGGGCTGGGGGGCGAATATGCTGCGGTCCACGTGGGACTCCGCGGCAAAGTGCACCACCGCATCCGGCTTCACCTCCGCGAAGATGCGGCGCAATCCGTCCAGATCGCAGATGTCAGCCTGCACGAACTGGTAGTGCGGGTTTCCCGTCACCGAGATAAGATTCTCCAAGTTCCCCGCGTACGTCAGCTTGTCGACGTTGACGATCTCGAGCGACGGATTCCGTAGAGCCAAACGCACAAAACAAGACCCGATGAACCCCGCTCCGCCAGTAACGATGATTTTCATGGAACCTCCATTGTACGTGGAGCGAAGATGTCTTTCACCGCGTCCTCAGCTACTAGTAGTACTGAATCAGCAGTCCCGATAAATGCGTTTCAAGTGAATGAAAACGATGCTAACCTTGGAGCCAACGCGAGACCAATTGCGCTTCACCCGTAAGTACTGATGTCGTGATTATTTGGGCATCCGTTACCGTACTGGCGATTCATGTCAGTTCGGTTGCCGTAAACCATAATAGACTCTCGGTGCACACAGTACGGGAGTTGGCGGTATGCAATAATGACGAGTCCCGGAACAATCTCGGAAGCCCGGCAACAATTGCTCGAAAGATTTCGGCGCGGGGAATTGCAAACCTCCCGCACTGCGCTGGGGCCGCTTATTCCCCGTCCGCCCACCGCGGAGGTTCCGCTCTCACCGGATCTGGAGCAGCTTTGGCTGCACGACCGGCTGGCTGGCGGAGCACCAGTAAATAACGAATCGTTCACGATTCACAAATACGGACCGCTGGACCCGAGGATTCTCGAGCGTTGCTTCAACGAGATCGTGCGGCGGCATGCAATTTGGCGTTCTGCTTTTCCGATGAGCGATGGAAAGATCACTCAGCGCATCGAGGCCGATGGGCGGGTGCTGTTGCCGTTGGTCGATCTCAGCCAGCTTCCCGTCCAAGAGCGGGAGGAGGAAGCCGTTCGAATCGCCTCCGAGGACGCCCGCCGGCCCTTCGATCCGAACGTGGCGCCCCTATTTCGCGTGCGCCTGGTTCGATTTACGGAGGATTATCACCGGATTTACCTCACGGCGCACCGTCTGGTGTTCGATTGCGCGTCCATAGATCATGTGGTGATGGGCGAATTGGCCGCTTTATACACCGCATATTCCGCCGGCCAGCCGTCTCCACTTCCTGAGCTCGCCTTTCAATTTAGCGATTACGCCGCTTGGAAGCACCAACAGAGCACCAGCGCCAATTACGCCGCCCAACTGGAATACTGGCGTCAGAATCTTTCGGGACATCTACCATGCTTTGAACTCTCTGCCCGCGGCCCGCGGCCCGCCGCGACAGCCTGGCAGAGCGAAATGGAAGGCATCTCGATCACGGCTCAACTGACCGAGGCTCTGAGGGAGTTTGGCACCCGCGAGGGCGTGACGCTTTACATGACGCTGCTGGCAGCATTCCAGGTACTGCTCTGCCGCTATTGCGGAGAAGACGAAATCCTGATCGGCGGCAAGACCAACACGCGCACCCGGCCGGAGTTTGAGCCTTTAGTGGGATCTTTTGTAAATACGGTTGTCTTCCGCAGCCATATCGCGCCCGGCCTGTCGTTTCGAGAGTACCTGCGAAACGTCAAGAGCACCGTCATCGGCGCCTTGGCGCACAGCGAGATTCCCTTCGACGATGTCGTGCGCGAGTTGGCGCCCAAGCGCGATTCCAACCGTCATCTCCTGTTCCAGGTTCTGTTCTCGATGCGGGCGCCGATTCCCGATATCGCCGAAGGCTGGCGACTCACCGACATGGAAATCCACAGCGGGGCGTGCTGTTTCGATCTTTTTGTCGAATTCTCGGAGCCGCCGCAAGGCCTGATGGGACGCTTCGTCTACAGCACCGATCTTTTCGACCGCACCACCATTCGGCGCTTGCAAGAGGATTTTCAAGTCCTGTTGCAGCAGTTGATCGCCAACCCGGATCAAGCCATATCGGAAGCTTCGCTGCTCACCGGGGAGGAAAATAACAAACCGTTGGCGGATCGGAACGACACCACGAAACAACGCGTGTACGTCGCGCCCAGCGATGAGATCGAAGAACGCTTAGCGAACATATGGCAGAACCTCCTCGGAGTTTATCCCGTCAGCGTCACCGACAACTATTTCGATTTGGGCGGCCACTCCTCACTGGCACTCCAGCTTTTCTCCGAGATCAACCTCTGCTTGCATCTTGATTTGCCGCTGGCTACTCTCTTCTACGCCCCGACCATTCGGACCATGGCGGGAATCATTCGCGATTCCGGAATTCAAGTAGCCTCGCCCGTCGTGCCGATCCAGCCTAATGGAACAAAGCCGGCCATCTTTTGCATTGGGGCCTTGAACGGTGAGGTCATCCTATTCCGGCGATTGGCTATGGAACTCGGCCAAGACCAGCCGATCTATGGACTGCAGCCTTTCAGTTTAGTCGACCGTCTTTCCACTGTTGAAACCTTAGCAGCTAGCTATATCCAGGAGCTTTCGCAGCGCGGCGAGCACCGTCCGTTCTGCCTGCTCGGTTATTCTTTCGGTGGTTTGGTGGCCTTGGAAATGGCCCGGCAGCTCAGAACCAGGGGCGCCGAACCGGCCGTTGTGGCGCTCATCGACGTGACTTACGTGAGCGGCAGCAAGGCTACCGAGTCCTGGAGCGAGCGGTTTCGTCGTTATCGTTTCCACCTGAACCAGATCGCCAGGGGAGCCGCAGGCATTGCTCATCTGGTGTCCCGATTACGATCCCGCTCTTTTCGGATGATACACAAGGTTTCGACCACCCTCGGCGTCGATGGGCCGAAAATAGCGAGCGATATTGTTGGGCGACAGCTTCTGGCGGGCGAGAACTACCGCGCCAGGCCATACCCGGGCCGAGTCTATCTTCTGAAAGCGGAGTCGCGCCCTGAGTTTTTCGACAGTCCGGACCTGGGCTGGGCTAATGTTCTTTCAAACCTGCAGATCGACGAAGTCCCAGGAGATCATGGAACGATCAACACCGGGATGAATCTAAGAATCCTGGCGCAAAAACTGGCGGCATTCCTCAAGGACGCATCCCTTCCGTAAAAGCTCGGCGACGAAATCCAAAGGGCGCTTTCAGTTGCCCGAGCGCACACTTTCGACGCTTGCCTTCTTGTGGACATAGTCGCCACGCGAGAAGTACTTTTCCAGCCAGCAGTAAAGCGCGATAAATAAATAGCGGCTGCCCATTTCGCGAATCTTGAGCTTGGAAACCCCCGAGCGCCGGTTTCTCCAGGTGATCGGAATCACCGTCCAGGAATAACCGCGCACGATGGTCTTCAGCGGAATCTCGATGGTCAAGTTAAAGTGCGGGGAAAGAAACGGCGCGCAGCCTTCGATCACCGTTCGCCGGTAGGCTTTGAAAGCGTTGGTGAAATCATTCAGAGGCGCGTGAAAGATGACGCGCAGAAACAGGTTCGCAATCCGGTTCAAGATCAGCTTGTGCAGCGGATAATCCACCACGCCGGCGCCGCGCACGAAGCGCGATCCGAACACGGCGTCCCAACCTTCGTTCAATACTTCCCAATAGCGGACCACGTCGCGGCAGTCGTCCGATTCGTCGGCCATCATGATCACCATCGCATCGCCCCGGGCTTGCTCCAGCCCATAGGTCACCGCGCGGCCGAAGCCATGATCGCCTGTGTTCTGGACCGGACGCAGCGTGGGTACTCTGCACATGGCTTGCTGCAACACGTCCCAGGTGGAATCCGTACTGCCATCGTCCACCACCACGATCTCGTGCTCGATGGAATGTAGACGCAACTCCACGTAGAGATGCTCAACGGTGGCGCCGATGCGGCCTTCCTCCTCGCGCGCCGGAATCACTACGGAAAGCAGGCGGATCGGCTCTTGAGGCTCTGGGCTCAGCCGCCGCTTCATGGCGCGCTCAACTCCAGCCAGCCGGGATTACACTCGGCGTGCTGCGAAATTTCTTCGAAAATCTGTTCCATGGGAATTTCGATGCGCCAGCCAAAATCGCGCTCGGCGTCGCTGGAATCCATAATGACCCAAGGAATATCGTAGCGCCGGGGACGAGGGTCCGCGGCGGGTGCGTGGGCGCCGAACCGTCGATCGCACCAGGCGTTCATTTGCGCGAGGGAAATCGCATTGCCCGGTCCGCCGCCGGCACAGTAAATACGCTGGCCGTTAGACGCGGAAGCTTGAATCTGCGCATCCACCAGAGCCGTGAGATCGCGCGGATGAAACAGATCGCGAACTTGCTTGCCCGTGCCATCGAAGCCGATGTATCGCAGCGGACGCCGTCGTGCGTGAGCGTGAATCCAGTACGAGAAGATTCCTTGATCGGCGGTCCCGAACTGCCCGGCGCCGGCCAGCACGCCGCAGCGGTTGATCCACACCGGAAAATCGAACGCCTCGCCATATTCGAGCGCCATGGTTTCGGCCGCCAGCTTGGTACTGCCGTAGAGCGAAATGGGCGCGCGCGTGGAGAAGTCCACTCCGATCCCTTGGGCCGACACGCCCGTGGGCAAAGTGGCTGCGCAATTCAGATGAAATGCGTCCCCCACGGCTGCCAGCGGAAGCGACGTCAACGCGTCGATTGAATACACGCGGCTGGTGCTGAGCAACATGAGACCGGCTTGATGCGCCTTGCAGTATTCCAGAACATTCAACACACTGCCAAGGTTATGTTCCACCAATTGCCGGCTGCTGAATCCCGATTGCGTACCCGCGAGCACGCTCGGATTCGCCGCTGCGTCGATTACCCAATCCACTGCGGGAAGCGATTCGAAATCGCTCGCGAGCCGGATGTCGCCATGCATCAACGTGACGCCGAGCTTCCCGAGACGCCCTCGATTCAGCTCCGATCCCGGCCGCATCAGATTGTCGACGCCTACAATCGAGATCCCCGCGCGGCGCTCCATCAGGCCTTCGGCTAACGAACTGCCGACAAAGCCACAGATTCCTGTGATCAGGATCTTCATTCGATGGAGTGTGTGGTTGGCGCGGCCAGCCTGGTCATCCAACTGGCGGCGATCTCTTCAAAAATTCGATCGAGGTTTTTGCTAATGTCCCAGGCCGGATAGTGCGCTCTCATTTTGCGCAGGTCGCTGTAGTAGCAAATGTGGTCGCCGATCCGGTTTTC
>DATHMO010000094.1:0-51740 GCA_035486995.1 Bryobacteraceae bacterium | reverse complement strand
ATTCCTGGGCCGCAGCAACCGATGCCAATCCTCCAAGATGGAAGACGACGCTGACATCCTGCAATGCGGCGGTCACGGAGTTCGCATCGCTGAAATCACAAGTTATGATCTCAACGCCGGATGGCGCGCTACGTTGGGACTCGCTGTGCCGAAGACATCGGACTAGTACATTCTCTGCGATCGCTCGCACAACCAAATGAGATCCTATGAATCCGCCTGCGCCCGTTACTCCGACGCGACCTTTTAGGCGCGTTTTCATCGGCTGGTGCAATCCTTCAGCGAACCCGCATCCACATTCATGCCGTAAGGTGTTCGGGCCTGGGCGGCCAAAGTTCTGGATAACCTGCCATGTTCGCAGGCAAATTTTTCATCAAATCAGGCGCTAGCTGGGCCGCTTGCGCCAGGCAACGGATGGCCTCGTCTGGCTCCGCTCGCCCAAGAATCGCCCCGGCTGCCAAGTTGGCCGCGGCATAGGCACGGTTGCGAACATCCAGGATCCAATCTTCTTCCGGATCCATGAAGAACTTCTCGAGAAGAGTTATACGCTCCTGAGCCATCTGCCGAAGTCGATTCGAATTGCTCAGATTCAAGCCGTGAAGACGCCAATAAGCGAGCTTTTGGGGTAGATGAACCATCGGTCCGTACTTCGTGGCCCGCAGCCAAAGGTCGAAATCGGAAACAAACTGGAACGACGTATCGCGGCCGCCGACGCGCTGCAGAGTCTTGCGCCGGATGACTGCACCTGGTCCCGGGAGGCACCAATGAGCAACCAACATCAGCTTGCGGTCGAATTCTGGAAGCCTATGCTCCTCGACTAAGTATCCGGCCGTATCGATGACATCCCAGTCCGGAAAAGTGCCGATGGCGTCCGCGTTTTCATCCAGCACCGCAACCGACCTGCTGAGCAATTCCGGACTGTAGACATCATCATCGGACAGGAAGGCGACATACTCACCCCTGGCTGCCTCGATTCCGTGGTTTACAGCTGCCGCTTCACCGCCGTTTGCGACGCGCAACAAACGGACCAGCGGAGCAAAGGCTTCGGCGACGGACCGTACGCGAGAGGCATTCATGGAGCCATCGTCCACGACGACAACCTCGATATCGGGCAGGATCTGCCGCGTCAGACAAGAAAGCGTGGGTCCAAGTAACTCAGCTCTGTTCAAGGTTGGTATCACGACAGTTACCCTAGGTTCGGACGACTGCGGTCGCGGCGTCCGCCAATTACGCGCGGACGCTGAGATCAGGGGGAGGCTTTCGCGCCATCGGTTGGTCCCGTGCTCGATCTTGGCTTGCATCTCTGAGGAGTGCGCTGATGATCCGTTGTAAACCACGTCCATGAATCCGGACCGTGGTGTTGGAAACGGTTTGGCGCGCAGCTCCTGGCGACGGTCCTGGGCCACTTCCTCGTAGTTTGATAGGATCGCCTCGAGCTTCTCCGCAGCTGTTTTCATCTCGCCTGGCTCCATAGTCGGCGGAAGAAGATGCGGGTGTTCGTCGCGAAGAAACCCATATGCTCCCGTGCGCTCCGATAACAGTATGGGGCAGCCGTTCAGTATCGCCTCCAGGGCTACATAGTTAAACGCGTCGGTACGAGAGGGAACAACTACAATTGTGCGGCCACGGTATACCCTCCGTCGAATCTCGGCATCGGAAAGAACTCCTTCGTAGGAGGCCTCAACACCGAGTGACTTTGCAAGTTGTAAGAGGTGCTGTGACCACCGTGTCCCCGCCGACCAAACATCGTCGGGACCACTAAGGAAGCACCGGCCATAAAGATGTCGCGGCATCCGCGAGATCAGTTCGAGGAAAAGATCTGGCCCTTTGGCTCCATCCAATCGGCCCACATACCAAACGTCCGGAACTCCACTTCCAGGTGGGGTCGGATCGGGTAAGGGAAACACTTCGATCGCGTCGTGCATGTCGAGTACAGTTATCGGCAACGGAACTCGCGTATTTTGCCCCAGCTCGCCATGCGAGATGGTGTACCTTATGTCCGCTGCCTCCACTGAGGCGAGCTCAGCCTTTTCGATTTGCGCCAGGACCGTGGAATCCGTTGGCTCATAGCCGCTTTTCGCGCTGACGCTGGCCCAGCCGACTAGCCCTAACGCGACCCGCTCCACGGTGACACCGTAAGCTGTCATGATTGGGCGGATTAGATGGGCCACGGGGAAAAAGGACGGAACGTCCACGGCTTGGAATGTCATTCCTTGCACCGCGTTGGCCATACATGCGACGCGTATTGCGTAACCCTTGTCGACCCAGTGTTCCTCATCAATCACTGACTGTTCCATTTCTAGCCTCGGGTCACAGAGCACAGGGTGCACGTTGGCGGGGAGTTGGCCGGCGATGCGAACGTCGTCGGAGCAGGAATAGTAGTAGAAATCAAGCGACGGGTTTCTTTCAGCAACGCGCCGGTAGAACACTTGACCGCCACCGATTGCTGTGAACACATCGAAGTCTGCAATCAACACCCGTCCTCGATCGCGCTGCTCTTCGTGCTTGGTCATACCAGTAGCTGCCAAGTGGAAGCCGTCGCAGCCACCGGCGCTGAACGTAATTTCATCAGGTTAGTATCTCTCGCGTGGAGTTCAACTCGATGCTCGCAAAACCGCTCGGCTGAAGGCTCACCCGCTCAGTACAGATATAATACACTTCATAAGAGATTTCGTATCGAATCTCAACCGGGGATACCAGCGAAGCTGGCTTAATTCTGCAGAGGTACGTGTCTCTAGATTTTCAAATGGTCAACGATTCTAAACCTCGGTCGGGCCGGCCGGTGATTGTTTTGGACGGCACCGAGTCGGTTTATGGACGCGCGCTTTTTGCGATCTCGGCACTCTATTGGTGCGCTGAATGGCTGGCTAATGTTGAATTCCGGTTGATCGATGTTTCCGACGAGGATGTGCTGCTGGCTGTCGCAGTCTTACGCGCTGATATGGGCGCCGACCTGGAGGTGCGGCCTTCATCTAAAGATTTCTCACCGCTAGGCGATGCCGATCTTTACGTTGCCGCCGCATTTCGCTCCGCCCAGCACTTGAGGCTTTCCGAAGCCGCATACGGGAAGATCCCGGTCCTGCTCGCGATGCAGTTTCCAGACGCCGAGTATATCAATGGGTCGGTTCTAAGGCAACGGGCCGCGTTTGAACCGAAACTCTTCGCTGAGGAGTTGTATGCGATCGTGAAACCATGGCTTTGAACGGTGCAACCAGCATGTCCCCGCCTGCCGTTCCCGGGGGGGGCCAGCATAACGAAGCGGTCCCCTTGGTTCTTGTTCTGGGCTTTCCTGACAGTGTACATGTCGCTCGTTGGCTGAAGACGGTTGGTGGCCGGGGCATCCGCTTCGTGATACTTCCCGTTTACGATGCGGCACTAAGCCGCGAATTCGGACCCAGCCGGTTGATCTCCGGCCCATCGGATCTTATCCAGATGCCCGACCACGAAGTTGGGGTATTTGATATAAGCTCCGTTCCTCCGGAGGAAATCGCGCAGGTACAGGAAGAGCTGCAGTATGTTCCCTGGAAGCCCGATTGGCTAGCGCACTTGAAGATGACTCATCCTGCTCATGTTGCCGCTGCAATTCGCCGTCTTCGACCAGCGGTTGTACATTCTCTGGTCGTACAGTTTGCCGGCTATCTTGCTTTTGCATCCAGACAGTATCTAAAGCAAGAGTTTCCAACGTGGTTGCTTTCCAACTGGGGAAGCGATATCTTCCTTTATCGCAAACTACAGGACCACGAGGCGAAGATTCGGGAAATTCTATGCATGATTGATGGCTATCACGCCGAATGCGACCGGGACCTGCGCATCGCGACTCAGATGGGTTTCCGGCGATTCGCATTCCCTGTCATTCCCGCGTCTGGGGGCATGGATTTCTCCCGATTTCAGCCGCTTCACACATTCGAGCGTCCCTCCAGCCGCCGCGAGATCCTGATAAAGGGCTATCACGGTTGGGCTGGCCGAGCGCTCCATATTCTCGCCGCCATCCATATGACCGCCGACGTGCTGCGCCACTACAAAATTCGGATTAATCTCGCCGGACAAGCTGTATCTGAGACCGCAAGCGCGATTGCCGAGACGGATGGGCTCGATATTGCAATTGAACCCTACCTCGAGAATCATCAGGACGCCCTCCTCAGACTGGCCAACGCTCGGATAGTGGTTGGTATGGGCATTTCGGACGGAATTTCCACCACCTTGCTCGAAGCAATGGCAGTTGGAACCTTTCCCATTCAAGGGTGCAATTCTTGTGGAAACGAATGGATTGAGGCCGGCAGGACAGGCTTCCTGGTGTCGCCGCACGATGTTGGCGGCCTGGCGAAGGCGATTCGGCGGGCAGTCGAAGACGATTCTCTAGTGGACGCTGCTGCGGAGCCAAACCGCAGAGTCGTGGAGAACCGCTGGGATTCCAGAATCAACGGGGAGATTGCGGTTCGCAGCTATAAAATATTGATCGAATCGGCACGCAAACGGCTCCCCGACGTAGAATTGCAAACTACGGCCAACAGCTAATATGCCTAATCCCATCGTTAGCGTCGTTGTCTACATTTCCGAACCCCTCTCCCGGTCATTAAGCGACAGCATCGCCAGCGCCGCTGAGCAGAGCTTTGCGGCTCCGGAAATTATCGTTGTGGTGAAGAGTGAGCTTTTCGAAGGCGCGGTGAAGGCCGAGATCCTCCGGCGCGGCGCTTCTATTCGATATGATGTCTGCGATTCGAGGACCACTGCCGGCGGTATGCTGCGAATCGGCGCCGAAGCCGCGCGTGGTCGCTTCATCACCTGGCTGCGAGCCGATGATGTCTACGATCCTCGAAAAATAGAACTCCAGATGGACGCCGTGAGCTCAAGTGCCTTCGGTTGCGCAACCTGCGGGCTTCGAATTTTCGGACAGTCGTTTTTCACAACGACTCCCGACCTCCGTCAGGATGCCAACTCCGTCATCAGTTCTCTGCTCTCGGGAACCAGAGACGCAGCGACGCTGCTTGTATCGCGCGAGTGTGTGGCCGCGGCCGGTGGCTTCAGTGAAACTTTCGAGCATCTTCCTGAGTTGGACTTGGCCACGCGGCTTGCCACGCGTTACCCCATCCGGCATGTTCCCGCTGAATTGCTTCGCCGAGCTCCATCTCGTGTCTCACGAGCGGCGTGGAGCGCTGAGTTTTGTCAGGTGGCGAGTCGCATCATCGAGGATGACGGCCCCAGCGGCCTGGTTGATCGGCTGGAGGATCTCGGGCGAATCGCGTCTGTCTTGCCCAAGGATGCCAGGACCCTGATTCCCTCCATTCAGCGGCGAGTGGCGGCGATAGTGGGAGCATCGAACCTGTGCGTTGGAGTTCTTCCGCCAATCAGCGGGGAAAGCGCGAACCCTAAGGCGATTGTTGAAAAGCTCGGCGTCCCCAAAGCACGAGCGCTAATGTTACCGCGGGAGGGCGATCACCTCGATGCGGTGGCAGCACTGGCGGAGCGCAACAGGTCGGATTGGATCATGCTTATCGATACCGGGGCGCCACTTCACTCCGAGACCTTCACCCGGCAGATGCTGCAAAGCGCGGCGGAGGGACTCGATGCCTGTTTGCCCTACCCCGACCCGTTCATCTATAGACCCACGCCGGTGGGATCCATTATTCCTGGCACGCTGTTCAGGCGATCACTTCTCGAATCGCTGCCCATTGCTTCCATGCAGTCCGAGGAACAATTTTGGGCCGCGTTTTCGAGACTTGGCCTTATCGGGGCGCTTCCTCCAACGGCTCCTGTGAAACGACCGGACCGGAGTGTGGTTCGAGAACGTTCGGACTTGCCGGTCCAAACAATTCCGCCGGCCGACCTACTGATAGCCTTGATTGACCGCGAGTGGTATGCCGCCGTCAATCCTGACGTCGCTGTGCAGGGTGTTGATCCGATCGATCACTTTCTGAATATCGGCTGGCGCGAACGCCGCCAGCCAAATCCATGGTTTCACACCGCTTGGTACCTGTCGAAGAATCCCGAGGTAGTTGAGCGGGATATGAATCCTTTGGAGCACTTTGTTCTCGAGGGAGCGGCGGCTGGCCTGCGGCCTTCCCCTAGCTTCGATATCGTATGGTATTCCAAGCAGTACTTAGACGCAGCCCGGCCATGTCCGGAGGCGCTTCTGCACTTTGTGACCCTCGGTCTTTCCATCGGAGCTGTTCCTTACCCGCAGCTTCGAAATTCGGCTGCTGGAAGACGAATAAGGAATGAATCCCGCGACGAGAGTGCTTCGAGCGACAAGGGATGGCCGCTCTCCCAGGCAGAGGAGAAAGAGCTGGTAGAGGCATTGGTGGACGCAGATTGGTACAGGGCCACTTATGTGCGAGGGGGGAATTCCGGATTTAGTGCAGCGGCGCATTATGTCGAACAGGGATGGAGACAAGGATGCGATCCCAACCCTTGGTTTGATACGCGGTGGTATTTGTCCCAAAATGCCCATGTGCAAGAAGAGGGCGTTCACCCACTGAATCATTTTATTCGAGCCGGCGCCAAAAGCGGCTGTAAGCCGCACCCATTTTTCGACGTTCATTGGTACGCTCGCCACTATCTGGGTGATGCCGAACCGAGTGCGGAAGTTCTTCGTCATTTCCTGACGATCGGACTTATGACAGGCGCTGTCCCTGACTCTAGAATTGCCACGCCGGCGGTGAAGCGGCACTTGCTCGGGATCCCTATGGTCGAGCGGTCCTCCGTAATCAAGCGGCTCCAGAACCTTCTCTCACAAGCCCTGGGCACGGGCGAAGTCCTGAAATCGGTGGAAGCAGACCTGTGGCCATTGCTATTCGCCGAAGACTTCCCGGCCGATGTCGCGGCGGTGTTGGTGATCTGTGAATCCTCAGAGGCAAGCCGAAGACTCGCCGCGGCGGCAGCCAATATCTTGCCCCTGAGCGAACGCGCCATTTTTGGCATGATCGAGGATGTGCACACGTTGCGAATTACAAACAAACTGCATGGAGATAGCATCTCAGTGAAGTTCCAGGTGCATGAGCAGGACAGTATGCTCAAGGATTTGTTAATCCAGCTGAATTGCCAGCGTGCGTCCGCTGTGGACGAGCGCCTGCTCGGTACGCCAGTCGCTTCCATGATCAGAAATACGGGTGTGCTGCTATTTACGAATGGGCGCCGGCGGCCTGGATCGATGCCCCTGTACGATTTAGCGGGCGCTGCGCCATGCCTGGACAAGATGCTGGATAGAGGTACTAGTTCAGTTGACTGACGCTTTCGATTTCTACCGCGACAACAATTGCAAAGACGAAACAACAGATGCTTCCAGGGCTACCGTGTTCGATCGAATAGCCGGCGAGGTGATTCGTCAATTGAATCCGCAGCGGGTCCTGGATGCATCCTGCGGATCGGGCTTGCTTGTGAAGAGCCTTCGGAGCCGGAATTTGGACGCCTGGGGGCTCGATTTCTCCCAGGAAGCGATTGCCTGTGCATCTGCCGACGTTCGTCCCTATTGCCGGGTTGCGACTCCCGGCTATGATCTAGGGGCGCAATACGATTTGGTGATTTGCATCGATGCCTCGGAGCACGTTGCGAATGACGGCTCCTTTCTTCGGGCCATCACGTCAATAACCGACAATTTGCTGTTTGCCTCGGCTCCTCGGGCATCCGCCGGACCGATGGTCCGATGCGGGAAGTCCACTTTGGAATGGATTGAGTTGTTTGCGGCTTACGGATTTGCTCCGAATATCGCTTTCGATGCTAGTTTCGCCAGCCCGCATGCCCTATTACTACAGCGGCAGGCGCCCCTACCAGGAGATGTTGCACAATTGTTTTCCGAGTGTATCGATCGGCGCTACCTGGCCGCAACGGAGCGGGCTGGCAATGATGGCACAACAGCCGCGGTTGAGCTTGCGAAGTACAAAGAGCGCTCCACCGTCCTGGAGGAGCAGCTTGCGCGGGAACGTGAATATCTGGATACCTTGCGGGGTGTGCATGCCCTTCTAATGCAGGAGGTCCAGAAATTACGCGCAAGTTCGGCGGCCAGCGCGGTCTCGGCGGGTGCTATTGATATCGACGCGATAGTGGAGCGCGTTCGCTCGGAGATAGGCTCGACGGAGGTCTCCCCGGCGGAACCTCCCGGAGGGATCTTGCAACTCCTCCAGCAACAAACCGCGCTGGGCGCGTCTGTTATGCGTCTGGAGCGCCGGACCACCAATATTGAACGCCGCATACAGGAATTGGCCGCCAGAATCGAGAGCATTCTCCAAAGTCGCACTTGGCAAGCGCTCGTGAGACTCGGGGGTATTTTGATCCGTGTAGCTAGCCTAGGGCGAAAAGGGTCCTGAGGAACTCGCTCCTGATCAGGTACTTCAACGATCCAAGTAAGGCGATTCCTTGGATGATTCGTATAACCAAAGGGGGCTATGCTGGAAATCAAGCCAGCCTAGAGAAGGCGCTGAATTTCTCAAAGACAGTTTCCGCAAAGCGAGGTCCAATTGGTGAAGGTGTTCCGATATCTCATCCCGTGCGGGTTGCTCATGCCGGCTCTAATGGCTCAGGTCAGCGTCCTCACCTGGCACAACGATAACGCTCGCACCGGACAGAACTTGCTGGAGACCATTCTTTCGCCGGCCAACGTAAACTTCAACGATTTCGGACTAAGATTTACGCTGCCGGTGGACGGCCAAGTGGATGCACAACCTCTCTATGTGCCGGCGCTTTCGATCGCCTCGGCAACTCACAACGTCGTCTACGTAGCCACCGAGAACGACACCCTATACGCTTTTGATGCCGACACGGGCACTCAACTGTGGAGCCAATCGGTTCTCAACGGTGAGAATCCTTCGGATAATCGCGGATGCTCACAAGTTACACCTGAGATTGGCATTACCTCGACGCCGGTGATCGATCTTGCAAGTGGACCGCACGGCACCATCTACCTGGTGGCGATGACCAAGGATAATTCCAATAACTACCATCAACGCTTGCACGCGATCGACCTGGTCACTCACACCGAAGAGTTCGGAGGGCCGATCGAGATCACAGGCACCTTCCCGACCAGGAACAGCGGCGTTACAACCTTTGAGCCCCAGCAGTATAAAGAACGCGCCGCTCTTTTGCTTCTGAATGGCATCGTGTACACTTCCTTTGCTTCCCATTGCGACGCTGGCCCCTATTCGGCGTGGATCATGGGCTACAACGAATCGACTTTGTCGCAAGTCACTGTGCTGGATCTCACGCCAAATGGAAGCGACGGGTCCATTTGGCAAGCTGGCGCGGGGCCAGCTGTCGACCCTGGCGGAAATATTTACTTCCTGCTCGCGAACGGCACGTTCGACACGAGCCTCAACGCAGCGGGACTGCCGTCTGAAGGAGACTACGGGAACGCGTTCATGAATGTCTCCAGCAACGGCGGCCTTTCGGTAGTGGACTATTTCACCATGTTCAATACCGTTACTGAATCGAGCCACGATCAGGATCTTGGATCCGGTGGTGCGATGGTGCTGCCAACGCTGAGCGACGCCCTCGGTCATCCGCGTGAACTGGCCGTCGGCGCCGGCAAGGATGGCAACGCGTATGTGGTCGACCGGAACAACATGGGCAAGTTCAACGCGAATAACGACAGCGCCATTTATCAGCAATTCTCACTCGGCGGATCTGTGTTTTCCAGCCCCGCTTGGTTCAACAACACGTTGTACTATGGGCCGGTTGGGCAGCAGCTCTCTGCGTATCCCTATACTGGAGGATCGTTCGGTTCGGCGTCCACGAATTCATCCGCTAGTTTCGAGTATCCCGGCACGACGCCATCGATTTCCGCCAATGGTTCGTCGAACGCGATCGTGTGGGCCATGGAGAACTCGTCGCCGGCTATTTTGCACGCCTACAACGCCGCCAGCTTAACAACCGAGCTGTATGATAGCAATCAGGCCGCGAACGGCCGTGACAATTTCGGCGCCGGTAACAAGTACATGACGCCCATGATCGCCAATGGAAAGGTTTACGCCGCGGCCACTAGTTCAAATGACTCAACCAATGTGGTGGGAGTTTTCGGACTGCTGAATTGCACCTATGGCATCGCGTCGCCGAGTGCCAGCTTCGATTCGGGCGCTACGGCGGCGAGTGTGAACGTCACGGCCTCCAGCGGGTGTCTCTGGAGCGTGGCAACAACGTCGAACTTTATCTCGGTCACAGGAGGCGCGTCCGGCAGTGGGAATGGCACTGTTTCTTATTCCATTCCGGCGAATCCGGGAACCCAGCGGGCCGGTACTCTTCTGATCGCAGGCAACACGTTTACAATCACGCAGAGCGGAACTGATTCGTTGGTGCCTGCACCGTCGAGCCCCACTCCGGCAAATGGTGCGACCGGAGTTTCGATCGTTCCGACTCTCAGTTGGACAGGTTCGGCCGGAGCGACATCGTACGATGTCTACTTTGGGACATCGCCAACCCCACCGTTCCTGAGCAACACGGCGAATACAAGCATTGCACCGGGCGCGCTGAGTCTTGGCATAGCGTACTACTGGAGGGTGGTGGCGAAGAACTCCTCCGGCACGAATAGTTCGGCCGTTTGGTCGTTCACGACATCGAAGAGCGCCGTGCCATCAATAGTCTCGGTGATGCCAAATGGGCAATCGGGCGCGAGCCAGACTTTCACGCTCCAGTATTCCGACACAGCGGGGGCATCGAGCCTGCAATCAGTGTGGGTGTGGTTCACCGCCACGTTCGGCAATGCGGCCAACTCGTGCCTGCTGTCGTATCAACCTGCCACGAACCAGATCTACTTGGATAACGATGCGGGTACGGCGTCTTCATCGGCGTTAGTGGGGACGTCCACCACGCTTACAAACAGCCAGTGTTCGGTGAATATGTCGACCACAACGGCGGTGCTGAACGGGGACACCCTAACCTTGAGTCCCGCGATAACTTTTCAAGCCGGATATGCTGGCGCGAAGAGCATCTACATGTACGCTGCAGATTTATTGGGCGCCAGTAGAGGCTGGCAAAAATTGGGAACATGGTCCGTACCGGCGGGTCCCGGCGTAGCCACGGCGGTTTCGGTGACGCCGACTTCGGGATCCCGTTTCAGCCAGACCTTTACACTTCAGTATTCGGATACGTCTGGAGCATCGAACTTGCAGTCGGTATGGGTGTGGTTCACTGCGGCGTTCGGCGATCCAGCCAGCTCATGCCTGCTGTCCTACCAGCCTGCTACCAATATGGTTTCCTTGGATAACGATGCGGGCATGGCGTCGGTGTCGGCCACAGCGGGGACCTCCGCCACGCTCGAAAACAGTCAATGTTCAATCAAGTTGGCCTCCACGAAAGCCGTGCTAACCGGCAACACGTTGAGTCTAAGTTTGGCGGTGAAGTTCCAAGCAGCCTATGCCGGTTCCAAGAACATCTACATGTACGCTGCTGATTTGTCGGGGTCCAACAGCGGCTGGCAGCACCTGGGCACTTGGATTGTGCCCTGAGTCAATTTCCCAGGTACTATACCGAGGACGCCAACCCTCCGAAAAACTGTCAGTCCTCTTAGCGTCAATCGCGACTTCGTCGCACCCAATTTACTTCAATTGGCGTTCCGTGGCGTTTGATCTTCGAAAACAAGGGCTTCACGACAAAGCAGTAGGAACCTTCATAGTGGAAGCAGCCACTTTGACCACTACCTTGCACTTGGCAAGCTGGAGTTGAATGCGTATAGCGCGATCGCTGCGGCAAGTTGGGCAGCCCCGTATTTAGGAGCTGCTGTGCGCCAACGTCGAGCAACGCTGTTGTGCGGTTCGCACCATTTGTGAATTGAGACTCCAATTCGGCAAGCGAGCTCAGCGGCGCCGCGACGTTCAGCGCGATTACGAGAAGCCTCCCAACCGGAAGTCCCGAAATGACTCAGAGTAACTTGGGATCGATCCTCCAAATAAATCCCTCTCTATATCCGGACATCCAAATGCTTCCAAAGGCGGCGCGCACTGCGTCTCCGCCCCGACCTTCCCATTGCTGCGTGACTTTATTCGTTTCCGGATCGATTCTCGTCAGAGGATAGTCGAAGCTCGAAACCCACACGGCACCCTCTCCCGTCGCGATGTCACCCGGATGCGGAACGCCAGCTTCGATGGTGGCCTCAGCCTTATTCGTTTTCGGATCCACGCGTGTCACCGAGCCGTCGATTTCGTTCAAGGTCCACACCGCCCCTTCGCCGGCGGCCAAAAAGCGAGGTCCTTTACCAACCGGGATTCTTTGCTCAATCAAGTTGGTAGCCGGATTCACGCGAAGCAGAAGATTGGCATCCGTACAAGTCACCCACAGGGAACCAAAACCGGCGGCTGTATCGTAGCAGCCCGCCGGCGTCGCGATTTCAGCGATTACCTTGTTGGTATCGGGATCGATACGCGATAAGACGCCACGGCGATCGGAAAGAATCCAGACGCTGTCGTCAGTAACGGCGATACCACCTTCGCTGGCCGCCGGCCCAACCGGAACCTTCGCCACCACTTTGTTAGTTTTCACGTCAACGCGATAAACAAACTTCTCACCGCAATGCGGGAGCCACATGCTGTCGAACCCATACACCATCCCTGCACAAGGAGTTTTGCCAACGGGGATGGAAGCCACGACTTTATTGGTCTTTGGATCCACGCGATTCAGCATATTGTCCGGCTGATGCGAGAACCAGAGAGAATCCGGCGACACTGCCACCCAGTCGGGAATGCCCGTCATCTGAAAGACGTATACCGGAGTGATCGTGCTCAAGGGCCTTTTGACACCCGGCTCCTTCGAGCCTGGCCGAACGATTTTCTTTGGTGGAACCGCCGCCGCTCCTTCAGGTCCGGGTTTGGGACCCTCATTTGGAGTGGCTGCCGAAAGTTGCCAAACCGCAAGTGCTATCAGCACGAATCCGCTATGTTGTGTTGCTATGCGCATGTCCGTCGAATTCTTTCCTGTATTGAATTGAAGGACGGGGAGCCGAAGGATTACAGCGTATTGACGGGGCGCCAAAGGCTCGCCCAAACATAACACGATATCCGTGATGCGGCAATAGAAGGTCTTGATATCAGCACCGACTAGTGCTAATATCAGGGGCAAGCTTTTCGGGACGACCCGACACAAGTTCCCTCGTTCGGTTGTGCGCTTAAGCCAGGACGACTTGGCCGAGAACGATGGGGAGTTTTTATCGTGTCTGTCGCTCAAGCGTTACCAACGAACAGTTCCAACAAACAACACACTAATTTCACTCGACTTCCCCTAGTGGACATCTCGGGCTTGTACAGCCCCGATATACGTGAGCGGGGAGAGGCGGCCAGAAGGCTTGGTGTAGCGGCCCGTGATTCGGGATTCTGCTACATCGTTGGTCATCGCGTTCCGCCGTCCATTATTCACCAGGCATTGGAGCAAGCCAAGTTATTCTTCTCGCTGCCCCTAGAGGAGAAGATGAAGGTCTACATCGGCCTCTCAAAACACCATAAAGGCTATGTCCCGGAAGGCGAAGAGGTTTTCTCCGCCGGCAGCAAGGATCGTAAAGAAGCCTTTGACCTTGGTCTGGATTTGCCTTCGAACGATCCCGATGTGGTAGCGGGAACGCCCATCCTAGGGCCAAACGTGTGGCCGGAATTGCCTAATTTTCGCGAGGCGATCGGTGCATACTACGATTCAATTTCGGAGCTCGGAAGGCTGCTGTTTCGCGGCTTCGCGCAAGCTTTGGAATTACCGGAGACCTACTTCGACCAGTTCGCAACGAAGCCGCCCTCGCAGCTACGGCTGATCCACTATCCCCACAATCCGGAGGCAAAGGACGGCGCCGGCATCGGAGCACATACAGATTACGAGTGCTTCACCATTCTGTTGCCGACCGCGGGTGGCTTAGAAGTGATGAACGGGGTGGGGGAGTGGATCGATGCGCCGCCGGTAGAGGGCGCTTTTGTAGTCAACATCGGCGACATGCTGGAAGTCTGGACCAACGGAGAATTCGTGGCCACTTCACATCGAGTGAGGCGCGTTCAGCAGGAGCGTTACTCGTTCGCGATGTTTTGTATTTGCGACTACCATACCGTGGTTGAGCCGCTGCCGCCTTTTGTTAGAGAGGGCCACCCGCCGCGCTACGCAGCGCAAGTCGCCGGCGAGCATCTTTTCGCACAAACCGCGCAGAGCTTCAGCTATCTCAAAAAGCGGATCGCATCAGGAGATTTAGTGCTGCCCGATTCCGCTAGGCCTTTATCTTCATTTGGGCAAGAAGCACGGCATGGAACACCAGCGAGGGAGAAATTCTGACGTGACGCTCCAGGAACTCAGCCAGCTCGCCTGTTCTCTCTCGGCGGAGTCGGCTCCGGACTGGCTGTTAGGGTGCTTCCAGCGACGTTCCATTACCTTCTATACCGGTGCCTGTGACACCACTACGCGGGTTTATTGGCTTCAGGCACGCGGGCTTTCGGCCGACTTTCGCGTTCAACCCAGCGAATCGCATTCCGACTTTGCGTGGAGCCAGAAAGACCAGATCGGAAATTTCGAGGGAGGCATCGGTCGCACCGCATGGAGCGGCCACACAATGAAGTGGTTCGGCTGGACCTCATTTCAGCTCCACGACAAATGGTGTGAACCGGGTGTGCTCAAACGCGTTGGTGACTGCGTCATAGAATTTGCGCCCAGTGGTGCTTATGTAGAAGATTGGCGGCTGCAGCCGAGCAGGCCTGGGCCCGTCGTTGCTCTACGGATGGTGCGCGAGTGGGATGTGAAGGTTAGAGCGGCGACGCATAGCGGTGGCGGTTTGATCGTTTGTGGCGACCACGCGGCGCTAGTGCGAGGGCGAACGCGAAATTTGCACGGCCTGGGTCGGCTGAGCGACGTGGCGCGCGATGCGCCGCACGATTCGGAGCTACGCAGGGATCTGTTCGCGTTCGAAGCGAGCTACGCCATCCGCGAAGGCTCCTCGGATTATAAGATTCTCTTATCCACCAACCCGTCATTGATAGGGAAGACTCTTCCAGTGTTAGATGGATTTAGCTACGATGTGAAGACTCAACTGGTCACTCAGCGCGTCCGCCAAGGCGGAACAACGCTGGAGCGTCTATTCTCGATTGATACGCTCGAGCCGGAGGTTTCCTTCTCGAGTGCGACAAGTGTGAATGCGGAGGCTGAGGAGTGGCTACATCGGGAATCCGATACGCTTCTCGCCTTTGCGAGTACGCCGAGCGATTCGCGGTAACCCCGCCTCGTTCTCGCGCAGGTCTCAACTTTGTGCCGCCCTCGCCGCCGGCCGATGGGAACAGTCAAAGTCTCACTGTTCCGGTTAGCCGAGAGGTCGGTATGACGCTTACATCTAAGATAGGTCGCGTGTTACTCCATGGGCAAGGAATCGCCGGATTCGCGATCATTCTAGCCGGCACGCTTCATGCGGGACCGGACGACGATCTGTTTGAAGCCAAGATCCGCCCAGTTCTGGCCAACAACTGCGCTGGATGTCACGGCAAAGCCGCTATGGGCGGCTTGAATGTGGAATCTCGTAACGCTTTGCTCAAGGGCGGAGCCAGCGGACCAGCCATTGTTCCGGGCGATCCTACCAAGAGCCTTCTCATTCAAGCGGTTCGCCAGGAAGGCGACCTGAAGATGCCGAAAGGTGGCAAGCTGCGGCCAGCGGAAGTCGCGGATCTAACGGAGTGGGTGAAGCTGGGCGCGCCGTGGCCGGAGACGAAAGCCACAGCTCCGGCAAGCTCCGCCACGGGCATCTCCTTAGAACGACGAAGCTTCTGGTCCTTTCAGCCGTTGAAAAATCCCACTCCGCCCGCAGTGAAGGATGCGCGTTGGCCGAGGAACGATATCGATCGATTCATCCTCGCCAAGCTGGATGAAGAGGGAATGAAAGCAGCCGGGCAGGCCGACCGGAGAACACTCATTCGCCGCCTCTACTTCGACCTTACTGGGCTTCCGCCTTCGCAAGAAGAGGTGGACGCTTTCGTGAAAAATGCCTCGCCAGATGCCTATGCCAAGCTAGTGGACCATCTGCTCGCTTCGCCCCAATATGGCGAGCGCTGGGGCCGGCATTGGCTGGACGTGGTTCGCTTCGGTGAAGACGACATGCGTGGCTTGGCCGACCTCGGATATGAGCCTTACGCGAACGCGTACATCTATCGAGACTGGGTGATCAAGGCATTCAACGACGACATGCCGTTCGATCTGTTCCTCAAATCGCAGCTTGCCGGCGATCAGTTGGATGAAAATATTCGTGCGAAGACCCTGCCTGGACTGGGCTTTCTGGGCCAAGGGCCCTGGTACTACGACACTAACGAGCCACCTATTGCGCGCGCCGACGAGCGGCATGAACGAGTCGACACCATGACGCGGGCGATGATAGGCCTTACGGTTGGCTGCGCCCGCTGCCACGATCACAAGTACGATCCCATCACGCAGACGGACTACTATGCGCTGGCCGGCATTATAGGAAGCACGCGCTACCACGAATATCCATTGGTACCGGAGAAAACCTACGAAAAGTGGAGCGAGAGCGACAAGCGGATCGAGGAATATCAGGAGATGCTTAAGCAGTTCACTAAGGTCGCGAGTGAGGAGCTCGCCGAAGTTCTGGCCGAGAAGACCGAGCCGTACATGCTGGCCGCTTGGAATGTTGCAGGCGAGCCGAAGAAAAGTCTGGAAGATGCGGCCGCGGAAGACAAGTTGGATCAGGAGCTTCTTGGGCGGTGGGTAAATTTCCTGGCTCGGCCGCCGGCCTTCTATCCTTACCTGAAACCTTGGCAAGCCATGATCAAATCCGGTGGCACGCCGGAAGAAGCGAAGAAACTGGCCAAAGAATTTCATGAGCTGCTGATGAGCGTCCTCATGGAGAAGCGTAAGGCCGACGAGAAGAATGAAAAGATCATTGCCAAGGGCATGCCTCTGGACGCTCAGCCCAGCGTCATCCTGCCAAATAAGTTCAAGAGCTTTTTTGATCGTCCCCAGCTGGACCTGGTCACTCTGAGCCTGGACCGGCTCAACCTGTGGACCGACGTTTTTAGTCGCGATCTGAGCGAGCAGGAGGACACCAGTGGAAAATTCAAGCCTGGACTATTGGTCTTCAAAGGCTATGCTCTTGAAAGGCAACTCAGCCCCGAATGGGCCGGGCACATCGCTGCGCTGAAGGACCAGATCGCGCATATGAAGAGCGCCTTGCCTCCCATTCCCGTGGTGCAGGGAGTGATCGATATTGAGCAGCCGCACGATTTCAAGATCCAGCTGCGGGGCAGTCCATATACACTCGGGGACGACGCTCCCCGACGATTTCTGGAAGTGCTCAACACTAGCGATCCGAAGCCCTATACAAAGGGCAGCGGGCGGTTGGAACTCGCCGAATCAATCGTGTCCGCGCCAATTACAGCGCGCGTGATCGCAAATCGCGTATGGAAATGGCACTTTGGAACAGGCATCGTCGATACAGCCAGCAACTTCGGTCAAGCGGGTGATCGGCCCTCGCATCCCGAACTGCTCGATTACCTGGCTAATTACTTGATCGACAACGGTTGGTCGATCAAAAAACTGCAACGCGAGATCCTGCTGACCGCAACTTACATGGAGGCTGACACTTACAATGAAGCCGCCTATTCGAAGGATCCGCGCAACCGGCTGCATTGGCGGAGCGGCCGGCACCGTATGGAGGCTGAGGAGATTCGCGATTCGATTCTCAAGGTGTCCGGCAACCTGGACGAAACACCGGGTGGTCCTTCGTTCGATCTGACTGATGAACACAACACTCGAAGAACGGTGTATGGGCGGGTGAGTCGCTTCCGGCTGGATACGTTCCTGCAGGTATTCGATTTCCCCAATCCGGTGATTTCAAACGAAGGCCGGATTACGACTAACGTACCATTGCAACGGCTTTTCTTCATGAATAGCGACTTTGTGAACACACAGTCCGCTGTGCTGGCCAAGCGAATAGCTACGGAACCTGGGGATGAGAACAAGATCCAGAAGGCGTACCAGCTCATTTATCAGCGCGACGTTTTGCCGGAGGAATTGAAACTTGGTCTCGAATTTCTGAAGCAGCAGCGTGCAGCCAACGAAATTCCCAAACCTGCATCGGATGCTCCCGCCGACATCGCACCGCGCCCGGCAGCCAAAGTGGCTTCAGCCGGCGGGGCCGCTATTGCTGGGGCGAAGACCGAACCGGCGGCGCGTACGGACCCCTGGGTTTCCTATGTGCGAACACTATTCAGTTCCAACGAGTTTCTGTATCTCGACTAAGGAGGAGCCTCAGTGCCTAGTAACGAATTCTGTACGTTCTCCCGGCGCGACCTGTTGCGCAAAACCGGAACCGGCTTCGGGATGATGGCGTTCGCCGCGCTCGCCAGTTCGGTGGCGAAGGCCGCGGAAAGTGCGGGGCTGGAGGGAACTCCCGGCGCGCTGAAGACCTTGCATGTCAAACCCCGCGCCAAGCATGTCATTTTTCTCTTCATGAATGGCGGCTGTTCCAGCATCGACAGCTTCGACTATAAGCCTGCTCTCGAGAAGTTCAATGGCCAGCCGCTTCCGGGGAGCATGGTCAAGACCGAGCGCAAGACAGGCGGCCTGATGAAGTCCCCCTTCTCCTGGCAGCAATATGGAAAAAGTGGAAAGTACATCAGTTCCATCTGGCCGCATTTGGCGGAGCATGTGGATGACATGTGCTTCATCCACTCCATGGTGACGGATATTCCGAATCATGAACCCTCATTGCTCTTAATGCATACCGGCCACAATCAGACTGGCCGGCCTTCCATAGGCTCCTGGATCACTTATGGCCTAGGAACTACGAATAAGAATCTGCCGGGTTACATCGTACTGGCGCCCGACCAAAACATCGATGTCGGGCCGCCGCTGTGGTCAAACGCGTTCTTGCCCGCCACTAACCAGGGCACCTACATCTCGAGCAAAGTGGACAAGAACTTCGATCCGAAGAAACTGATCCCCTATATATCCAGTCCGCGTCTCAACCTGGCCAGTCAAAAAACTGAAGTTAGTCTGATCGAGCGGCTGAACACGATGCAGCTAGCACGAATAGGCGAACAAGATAACGAACTCGAGTCGACCATCCAGTCCATGGAAACTGCGTTTCGCATGCAAACGGAGGCGCCCGAGGTGTTCGACATATCGCGCGAATCCGAAGCGACGCAAAAGATGTATGGATCAGGAAGCAGCGCCCGCGGTTGTCTGACGGCGGCCCGGTTGATCGAGAAGGGCGTACGAATGGTGCACGTATATCACGATAAGGGCGATCCATGGGATTCCCATGACAATATCCTGCGCCAGCAAAAGGCGGCGGCCGAAGTGGATCAATCTTATGCCGCGCTGCTCACAGATCTGAAAGGCCGGGGGCTTTGGGACGACACGCTGGTAGTCTGTGGGTCCGAGTTCGGGCGAACTCCGGTAGTGGAGACCAGTGGGACCGGGTCTGGACGAGATCACAATCCGTTCGGTTTTACCGTCTGGCTGGCGGGCGGCGCGGTCAAAAGTGGTCTGTCCTACGGCGCCACCGATGAGTTCGGATTCAAGGCGGTCGAAAAACCCGTGCATGTGCACGACTTGCACGCCACCATCTTATACATGCTGGGTGTGGACCATAAGAAGCTAACCTATTCCTACAGTGGCCGAGACTTCCGGCTAACAGATGTCTATGGAAATGTAGTGGACGGCATACTCTCTTAGTAAGTCGCCAACTCGGCAATTAAAGGAAGACAGGGGAAATGTTAATCGAACCGGACTATAAGTTAGATTCAAAACATTTATACCGAGCACTCGAGTGATCGATGGTATACTTCCGCATAAGCTTCTTCGGGACGACCCGACACAGAACCCATGGTTGGTTGTGGGCTTGGCCAGGACGACTTGGCATTGACAGATTGTATAGTCATGCAGACGTCCGAAGAATGATCGCTTCTCCCCGTAACGCAGCTTAGTCTCATTCTCCGGTGGTTGTTTTCAGTAACAGATCGCCCGTTGCGATCCTTATCACCGCGCTGTGCATTCGACCTGAACGGGTCTACGTACACGAAAGTCATTCGTGGGTCCTCACCATTGTTGTGACCGGCCCAGACATTACTTCGATTGGGAGATTGCGCATGAGACCCACTACCGCGGTTCTTAGTATTTCGCTCGCTGTCCTGACGAGCGCTCTTTATGCCCAAAGCTTCACTTCGCTGCATGGCACAGTCACAGACCCGTCGGGGAATGCGGTCCCGAGTGTCGCCCTGGAGCTGACGAGTTCACAGACGGCGGCGAAACGGAGTGCCCTATCGGATCAGGGCGGCGCGTTTACTTTCGATCAGGTGACGCCGGGAACATATCGGCTGACTGGGAAGGCGCCGGGCTTTTCTGTCGCAACCGTGGATGGATTACAACTGGTGGTCAATACGCCCTTGACGGTCGCGCTGAAGCTGGAACTAGGAAGCGTAAACCAAACTGTCTCCGTCAACGCCGCGGCGGAACAGGTAAATACCGAAGATGCCTCGCTGGGCACGGCCGTCACTACGCAATCGATTACGGAACTGCCTCTGGACGCGAGGAATCCCGCGCAGCTTTTGGCTTTGCAGCCGGGCGTGACTTACTTTGGCGACGGTTCTGATTATGGCCGTGCGACCACTGGCCCGATTTCCATTCAAGATCGTTTGAACGGGTCGGTTAACGGCAGTAAGCCAGACCAGAACAACATAACGTTGGACGGCATGGACGTCAACGATCAAAACACTCGCAGCGCATTTGAAAGTGTGTTGCGAGTGACTCTGGATTCAGTGCAAGAGTTTCGTACTACCACTCTCAACCCCATCGCGGACCAGGGCCGCGGGTCAGGCGCACAGATCGCACTGATCACCAAGAGCGGCACCAACAGTTACCACGGCTCGCTCTATGAGTACAATCGCAACACGATTACGGAAGCGAATAGCTTCTTCAATAATTCTGAGGGGCTCGCGCGCCCCGCTTTGAATCGAAATGTCTACGGAGCTTCGCTCGGGGCGCCCATCCTCAAGGATCGCCTGTTCTTCTTTGTGAATTACGAAGGCCGGCGGGACGCAAGCGCATCCAGCGCGACACGCACCGTGCCTACGGCACTTTTCCGCCAAGGGATCATCCAATATCTCAATACGTCCGGCGGCGTTTCCACCATGACCCCGGCCCAACTGAAGGCGGTAGATCCAGCTGGAATCGGCGTCGATCCTGCAGTACTCCAAACTCTGAATGCGTATCCGATGCCAAACGATTCCACCGTAGGAGATGGTTACAATACTGCCGGATACAGATTCGAGGCTGCCACACCTCTCCGCTGGAACACCTACATAGCGCGCCTGGATTACAACGTCGATAGCTCAGGCAAGAATACACTTTTCTGGCGCGGCAATCTCCAGAACGATAACATTCAGGGTGTGCCACAGTTTCCAGGCCAAGCCGCTTCGTCCGTGACTTTGGACAACAGCAAAGGTTATGCCACCGGGTGGACTTCGATTCTTTCGCCCACACTGGTAAGCACTTTTCGATACGGATACACCCGCGCCGGCCTGGAGACGACCGGCGTTCAGGATCAACCGTATGTCTCATTGCGCGATATCTCAACTCTGTCGGCTACTACCACGGATTTGGCCCGCATTATTCCCGTGCATCAATTCAGCGAGGATCTCTCGTGGAACAAAAGGAATCATGAGATCAAGTTCGGCGGGACTGTGCGTTTAATTCACAATCTGTCCAGGGATTACAGTAAGGCTTATCCGAATGGATCTGTAACGGATGGTTACCTGGCGGGCGTGGGGGCCCAGCTTGAGCCATCCAATATCAATAGCGACTTCTTTTCTTCCTTCCGTAGCGCTGCCGTCGACTTAGTTGGTCCGGTCGCATTTACGGACGTAACGTACAATTACACCACCAGCGGTTCATTATTACCATTTGGCGAACCAATTAAGCGTGACTTCGCATCGAACGAATATGAGTTCTACGTAAACGACAATTGGCACGTGAAGAGCAATTTCGTCGTCAATCTGGGATTGCGATATCTGTTGAGCCCGGCGATTCATGAGGTGAATGGCTATCAGGTGTCTCCGAATATCAACCTCAGCGATTGGTTCAACGATCGCGTGGCGCTAGCGGCCGCGGGCCAGTCGCAAGCCGGCGCACCGGTGATCAGCTATGTTCTGGCAAACAGTCCCGGAGGCCAGCCTCTATACAACACACCCAAGAAAAATTTCTCTCCGCGTGTCGGACTGGCCTATTCGCCCGAGGCGCGCAGCGGACTCAGCAAGTTCTTTTTTGGAGGACCGGGAAAGAGCTCAATTCGCGCCGGCTTCGGAATCTATTATGACCTGTTCGGTGAAAGCCTGGCGCGGGTCTTCGATGCCGACGCTCCCGGACTGAGCAGCGAATACCAATCCCCGTCCACGGCCGATTTAGCCACAACGCCACGCTACACGGGTTACAACTCGCTGCCGGTGTCGCAGTTGACGCCCGCGCCAGCGGGTGGCTTTCCTTACACGCCGCCGGTCAACCCGGCTACCGGCTTTGCGATCTCGAACTCCATCGATCAGAATCTCAAGCAGCCGTACACCATGAACATCAACTTCACGTTGTCTCGGGAATTCAAAGGCGTGGTGGTGGAAGGTTCTTACGTCGGCCGGCTCGGACGCCGCGAGTTGGCGGTTACCGATCTAGCCACGCCAACGAATCTCAAAGATCCCGCCAGTGGGCAGACCTATTGGCAAGCGATTAACATACTCATGGCCCAGGCCCGCGCGAATGTTCCTGTGTCCCAAGTGAAGCCCGTGCCCTTCTTCCAGGATCTCTATCCCAATCTGGCCGGCAATGGACTAACAGCCACGCAGTCCATGTATGCGAATAACACGCTATTTTATCCAACGGACTCCCTGTCCAACTTACTCTTCTTGGATCAACTGTGCTCGCCGTGCAGTCCCGTGGTTGGGCCGTTCGCCATGCTCAACGAACAGTATGCCGACGCGTTCGCTTACCGATCCATCGGAAAGAGTTACTATCACGCCATGCAGTGGACGATCCGCAAGCGATTCTCGAATGGGCTCACCTTCGACTTCAACTATACGTGGTCGAAGTCGATCGATTACACCTCGAACGCGGAATCGGATTTCAACACGGGCGATGGCGCCATCATTTTCAACCCGTTCGACACCGCCCTCAATAAAGGCGTGTCGGACTTCGACATTCCGCAGAGCTTTAGCGGCCATGCCGTGTATCAGCTTCCGATCGGGCGTGGGGCCAAGTTTTTGGGGAACTCCAACAGAATAGTGGATGCATTTCTGGGAGGCTGGCAAGTCTCGGGACTCTATAACATAACCAGCGGCCTTCCACGCAGCGTCCTCAACACCAATAGCTGGTCCATCAATTGGGATGACTCTACTTTTGCGGATCAAGTGGGCTACGTGCCTACCGGGGGCTCGACGCGCAACGCCCCGGGGATCGACGGAGTGGGCGGGCCGAACATCTTTGCCGACCCGACAATCGCGCGATCCGGTTTCGATTATAGCTATGCAGGCCAGGTAGGCGAGCGTAATGGCGTTCGTGGCGACGGTTTGATGAGCATCGACATGAGCCTCTCCAAGCGCTTCGTAATGCCATACAACGAAAAGCATAGCGTGCAGTTCCGTTGGGAGGTTTTCAACGTGCCGAACGCAGTGCGTTTCGATATCAGCACTGCGAGTCTAGATGTATCAAACACCGGAACGTTTGGCAAGTACACAAGCCTTTTGGAGCAGCCCAGAGAGATGCAGTTCGCCATTCGATATGAATTTTAGGACAACAGTCGTCCGGCGGATTGGGACCATCGCGGCTTGCGCCTTAATTGCCGGTAGCGCCGTCGGCGTCGAGAAGCCTAGTTTCACCGTCGCGTGGTCTGTCTATGCCGGATTCGATCCGTATCCTTACATGGGTTCGTCCGGAATTTTGAGTAAGTGGGCCGACAAGTATGGTGTGAGTATCAAACTGCGCCGCTTCGATTACGCGGCATCTGTGGACGCATTTGTATCCAAAAACGTAGATGCCTGCGCCATGACCAACATGGAGGCGCTGGATATGCCCGCTGCGGCCGGGGTCGACACCACGGTAACGATCGTCGGCGATTTCTCCAATGGCAACGACATGCTGATGACTAGAAATGGTCTGAACTTAAAAGATCTAGCGGGCAAGAAAGTGTTATTGGTCCAGAAGACCGTCTCGGAATATCTTCTGGAACGTGCGCTGGCGCTCAACGGGCTGGAGAGTCTAAGTCATCGCTTGAAGCTGGTCAACACCACGGACGTGGACATTGCCGCCGCCTTCATGAGCGATCCGTCGGTGGAGGCAGTAGCCACTTGGAAGCCCATGGCGTTGCAGATTGCGGCGCTGAAGGGCACCAACCTGGTTTTCAATTCTTCCCAGATTCCTGGAGAGATCGTTGATTTGCTTGCCATCCGAACCAATGTTTTGGATCGTCCGGATGGATCGGGCCAGAAGTTTGCGAAGGCGCTTTCGGGCGCGTGGTATGAAGTTATGAGCCTGATGTCCGGCCCGAGTGCAAACGCTGAAAAGGTGCGGAAGGAGGTTGCGGTGTCGGCGCAGGACTCCTACGCGACGTTTAACGATCAGATTCGGACCACGAACATGTTCTACAGTCCTGCCGCTGCGGCGGATTTCATGAAGGCTTCCGCCTTTCGGCAAAAAATGAATCTGGTTCGCCAATTTTGCTTTTCACACGGCCTCCTGGGGGACAACACGAAGTCCGTTGACGATGTGGCAATCAAATATCCAGATGGAACAGTCCAAGGACGGTCGGAGCGCGTCCGTCTTCGTTTCGATGCTACATATACGCAAAGCGCCGGACAAAAGGGTTCGTGAACGTGCGGCCGACTCACAACATCATGTTAGGCCTCTTCGGGTTGTGCTCAGTGCTTAGCCAACTGTGGGCCGCGCCGAAGGTTTGTTCGCAATCGCAGAACGCGGCGTTCTCGCACTATAAAAAGCTGGACGTCACCGACGGATGGTTTGACGTGTATGAACTGCCGGGCCACGTCTACGCAATATATGAGCCGCGGCAGGAACAGCAGGTGCTCTGCTACCTGATTGTCGGCGAGACGCGGGCGCTGTTGTTTGACTCCGGCCTGGGGATCGGACAACTGAGCCAGGTGGTCCACGGGCTGACGTCGCTACCTGTGGTCGTGCTCAATTCCCACACGCATTTCGACCACGTCGGTGGGAATTACGAGTTTTCCACGATTTATGCGGTCGATTCGGATTTTACTCGCAAGAATGCCGAGGGACATCCCAATTCCTACATGTTGAAGAACGCCGGCCCCACCGCGGCGTGCCCTCCGCTTCCGGCCAAGTTTGATTTTTCGAAATACACTATTAAGCCTTTTACGATCACCCATACCGTTCATGACGGCGATATCATCGATCTAGGTGGTAGGAAGCTGGAGGTGTTGCTGACTCCAGGCCATACGCCCGACGCCCTTTGCCTGCTGGATCGCAGCCAAAAGGAGTTATTTACCGGCGACACGTTTTACCCCGACGAGCTTTGGCTGTGGTGGCCGGAGACAGACCTGGATGCTTATCAAAAGTCCATCGAGCGGATCGCCTCCCTGGCTCCATCGCTGCGAATCCTGCGTCCAGCCCACTCGGCTCCGGAAGCCGATCCAGCTTTGCTGGCTAAGGTTGCTGAAGCTCTTCCACAAGCACGAAGCGGCAACATGCCGTTCAAGGTTAGGCCAGGCCGTCGAGACTACCAATTTTCCGGCTTTTCGATCGCGCTTCGCGACTCGAAATGAGGTCTGCTCAAGCTAGCGCTGCGTCCGAGCTGAGCCGCTTCTGCCTGGAGGACGGTACGATCCATACGTGCAATATCCCATAGGTGACGCTGCGCAGTGACAGAAAATCGTTGAGAATCTGGCCGCGATGGTTCGCCGACTCGATCGTCGTTTTGGTCCGGAAATCGAGGGCATGTCTCGCGGATACATCTTGCATGGATCAGGGTGATGGCAACTTGAACACCCAGAGGGTCGTGCCCCCCGGGGGATTGATGATCTCAGGCGTCAGGCTGGACGAGCCGGATGTCGGGCCGCCGCCGCCCGCAACCACCGCGACATATTGCTCGCCCTGGACGCTATAGGTGACAGGCGACGAATTGGGTGCCGCATTCAGTTGAGTCTGCCAAATAAGCTTGCCGGTCGCCGCGTCATAAGCGCTGAAGAAGCGGTCCTGTGCCCCCGCGAAGACAAGCCCGCCCCCTGTCTCCAGTAGTGAACTGGCCAAAGGCGCGCGCTGGCGGTTAATCCATAACACCTTGCCGGTCGCCAGATTGATGGCCTCGAGGCGGCCGAATTTGCCGTCGCTATCTGGGCGCAGCCGCGTAGCAAAATGAATATCGTTGCCGCCCGCTGCAATCTCGCCCGCGCCGCGCGGCGTCCAGCCGTAATCAGCACAAGTCTCTACCAGCGGTACGTATAGGACATAGCTCGCCGGGTCGAAAGCCGTGGTCGGCCAGTTTCGCGCGCCGTTGGAATTGGGGCACAACAGCTTGGTTTTGCCTGGCTCGGGCTCCAGCGCCGGGTTGGTGGTCTCCTCTCCCGTCGCCGGATCAATTGAGGTGACGATGTTCTGTAGACCAAGGTCGCGCGAAAAGACATACTTACCAGTAGCGCGGTCCATGGCGTCGAAGATTGCTGTCTTGCCTCCAGTGACGACCAACTCGGTCGGCTTACCGTTCACCGGTAAGGTGAGGAGCGACTGCTCGAACACCCAGTCCAGATCCCATACATCGCGCTTCATGTGCTGCCGATGCCAGATCAGCTTTCCGGTATCAGGATCGAGCGCAAGAGTTGAATCCGTATAGAGCGCGTCCTTAGATTCGCCAACCCGCGGCTGGGGCAGCATCAGGGTACCGATGTCGTAGGTGTTGCCTGTGCCGAAATAGACCAGGTTCCGCGCAGGATCGTAGCTGCCCGAAGTCCAGACGCCGCCGCCAAAGCGCTGTTCAAAAGGCGCGCCGTTCCAGCTGTCGCCGCCTGGCTCGCCGGGCTTTGCGATGGTACTAAAACGCCATGCCTCGTTGCCAGTTGCCGCGTCCAACCCGACGATGAAGTTGCCGCCGCCGGTATTGATGCCGAGGCTCGTGCCAATAATCACCTTGCCTTTGGCGACAATCGGGCCACCATTCAAATGAAAGGGAACTCCATCGATCTCACCTTCATGCATACCCTGGTCGCGACTGACGACCTCATGATCCCAGACTAAATTTCCGGTCTTGGTCTCCAATGCGATCACATGCCCGTCCGGGGTGGGGGCATACAGCGAGTCGCCGTAGATGGCGAGATTCTTCATCCGCGCCTCGCGGCCATTGTGCAGCCCTTCCGGGAGTGACCGAGTATATTGCCAGAGCACTTCGCCTGTCGCACCGTTGAGCGCCTGGATGCTGGCGCCGCTTTCCACAAACAGGATTCCGTCATGCACCAGCGGCGTGATCTCATTGGCGCTAAGCGGTAGGGCCACGCTCCAGGCGACACCGAGATCATGGGCATTCGCGGTATCAATTTTCTTGAGAGGGCTGAATCCGAGATTTTGATAGCTGCGCCGCCACGCCAGCCAGTCGCCATCGGCGGGATGCTGCAGCATCGCTTCAGTTACAGGTGTCAGGCCGGTGAGCAGCTTCTTACGCGCTGCCATCACGGATTGGTAGATCGCGTCCTTATTAGTAGTGCGGACGGTAATATCGGACTGCGTCCGCGCTGGAGCCAAGTCGCTGTTGCCGACAGGAACGCCGTTGGCGCGAAGAATATAAGCTTCGACATCACTATAGGAGCGATCACTGAGCCCGGCCGGCGCGGACGGCGGCATCTTCGCCGCAATGTAAGAGAACAGCGTATTCGCGGACTGGCTTGACCAGTGCATTTTGAAAGCGGAGCCGCGAAGCGGCGGGCCGAACTCCCCGTCGTCGAGATTGGCGCCATGGCAGTTGCCGCAATTGTCGTCATAGACCGCCTTGCCCCGGCTTGCCTGCGCCGATGTGAGGCTCACTACCACGCTGCTGGTAAAAAAGCTCGGTTCCTGCGCCAGTGCGCCGAAGCCGGTCAACCACAGAGCCGCGCCACCCATAAGTACACATCGTCGCAATCCACTCTGCGAAGTCATCATCGTCCTCCAGACGCTGCATTCGATTGTAATCGAATGCCGCGTTCTTGCCGGGTGCGCGTACCTCGAGCGCTGGCGCTGTGGCCACCGAGACAGTCACGGTGCAGTGGGGTGGAACGCGGCATTTGGCGTGGTGAACATTCAAAACTCACCCACCGTTGCGGGGTGATTGCTCAGTCCCGTAGTACTGGAGTCTGGTGGTTTCCCCAACGACCAACTATCACCATAACCTCAACGAACTCGTCCAGATTGGTGGTCTTGATGACCTAATCCCTTGCCCCAACCAGCAACATTTCTCTTAGCTCACCACGGTTGACCTGCCATATCGCTTCCGCGGAGTTCGTAAAACCAAATCAGCTCCATCTTGCATACTTCGCAGGTGGGCTTTTGTCGTTCATGCCTATGCCTGGGCTGGCGGAATGGATTGTAAATATCCCATCTGCACCGCGCACCTTTTCCACACGCTCAGTACCTGCTGCACTCTCTGCCGGCATAAACCATATCGCGCACCGATGCGGCGGCAGCTCCATCCGAAGAGGAAGTACAGCTGAACGATCTTGCGTTGTAGGTCGGGGCGATCGTATTTCGGAAAAACCGGAACCTGCGATGGAAAGCTGATCCGGTTGCAACGGACGGCCTCGCGCAGAGTATTGATGCTTAAGCGTTCGATGATACGACACCTGACCGCGTGCCGATCAAAATCGACGGGGTCTTGCCAGGCACTATGGCTATTTTGCCAGCATTGCACGACTATTGCAAGGTTTCACGCCCCGCAGATAGGGTCTCGGCCAGTTGCGGTTCCAAATCAACTGCGCAAGTTCCACGTCATTCTCGGTTGCGGCCTTCGGATTCGACCTGATCGCCTCGTTGAGGTACTTTCGCGCGCGCTCGTCATTATTAAACGCGGCGGCGATCCCCCAGCGTACAGTGCCCCGGCTTCGAGCGATCCGATCGCGTTGCCGAGATCAATCACTGCCTTGTGTCGTTGAACTGCTTTAGCGGACCTGTCAAACCGGCAGCGCCGACAGCCATCAGAATGAGCGCGCCAATGGATCGTATCCGGCCGGCCCATGGCTTCTGTGTACCGATCAAGCGGGATTAATGCGTGCCGACAACCAAGACATGGAATGTGTCGGGAAGGATCTGCGGACGCGTCCGGGTTCCCGGTGCGGCCTGCGGTGCCGGCCCGAATTCGGCCGCAAGCAGATAGACCCGATGGTTCTTGGAATCCACGGTCATGGTGCGAGCACCGCGTTCAGTCGGAACAGTGTCCACCGTTTCGTATTTGCCATTCACGGGTTTCACGATGGTGAGTGTTCCATCTCCACCGTTAGAAGCGAACGCGAGCCCGAGGCCGGAATCGAAGCCCGCACCGTCCGGATTGGCGCCAATCGGCGGCGTTGCAATCACCTTGAGCGTCGCGATGTCGATGACGGCCATCATTTTATTGTCGCAAGCAGCAAATAGCTTCTTGTTCTTGGTGTCGATCGCGAGCCCGGAAGGCGACTCGCAAGGCGAAAGTGACGCATGCTGCAGTACTGCGGGTTTGGCGGCATCAATGGCAACAATCTCGCTTGAGTCCTCTAAGTTCACGTACAACTTACCGCTTCCGTCGGAAGCGCATTCCTCGGGCTTACCGTCCACGCTGAAGGTGGTGATAACCTCATTCGTTTTCGGGTCGATCGCAGTGGAGTCATGAGAACGGCCGTTGAACGTGAAGATATGTTTGGTTGTGGGTTCGAAGCAGACCGAATCTGGATTCTGTCCCGTTTGCGGCTCTCCGACTTTGGCGAGCGTCTTGAGATCAAAAATCGTCACGCTGTTCGACTGCCCGTTTGTGATAAACCCCTTCCCGAATTCGGGCGCCACAGCCACTCCATGCACGCCATGAAGTTGTGGGATCTGCCCCACCACTTTGCCGCTGGTGGTGTCCACCACCTCCACCGACGTTGCGTGCGAGGCGTAGACGCGGTTGGTGCTGGGATCCACCGCGACGTAGTCCCATCCGCCAGTGCCGCCAATTTTAATCTTGGTCAGAACCTTGAATCCTTCAGCCGCGAAGGCCGCAACCGCCAACAGACTTCCTGCGATCAAGAGCTTTTTCATGGAAGTTCTTTACTCCTTGAAGTGAAATTTAGTCTCGGCCAGCGTAGAATCGAACGGCCGGTGTTACTACCAGTGAAAGGATCATCGAAGCGAGGATCCCACCAATTACTGCAATGGCCAGAGGCTGCAACATCTGGGAACCGGCGCCGATGGCAAGAGCCAGCGGAAACATGCCGGCCACGGTAGCCAACGCGGTCATCATAATAGGCCGCAGCCGGCGCTCGCCGGCACGGATCATGCTTTCCTCGGCTGGCATCCCTTCTGTCCGAAATTTCTGGTCTGCATCCAGCAGCAAAATACCGTTCTTTGCGACGATCCCGACCACCATGATCAGTCCCATGAACGATGAAAGATTGAATGTCGTTCCAGTAATCAGCAACGCAAGGAAGACGCCGCAGGTCGACAACAAAGCCGAAGATAGTACCGCAATCGGCGCAGCGAAGTTACCGAACTCGAATAGCAAAACCATAAAAACCAACACGATGGCCAAAGCCAGCACGAAGGCCAGGTCCTTAAACGATTTCTGCTGCTCGGCGAACTGTCCGCCATATTCAATGCGGATACTGGGCGGCACATTCAAGTCCGCAATCGCCTTCTGAACCCGGGCCATCCCGTCTCCCAGATTGATATTCTCGAAGCGCGCGGTGACGCCCACATCCCGCTGCAGGTTGTCGCGCACGATCTCGGTCTGTCCCGGAATCTCGGTCAGCGTGGCCAGCGAACCGATGGTGGCCGTTTTTCCTGTGCCGCTCACGATCAGCGTATTCTTCATGGCGTCGAGTGTCATGCGCGCCGTAGGGGGAAATTGCACGCGAATAGTGTAGGAACGATCGTTCATTACGACCGGTGGGGTTGCCGGCTCACCCTGTAACATGGCGCTCGCGTCCAGTTCCACCTCTTGCGGAGTGAAACCTGCGCGAGCTGTTACCGCGGGGTCCACATTGAACATAAGCGCGGTACCGCTGATGTGATTCTCGATGCCGTCCTCTACGTCCACCACGCCAGGGATCTTCTTGATGGTGCTAGCCACCAATGGCGCCCAACGCCGCAAGACTTCAGGATCCGGCGTGAACAGCTTGATCACCACCGGTTCAGGAGCGCTGGTCAAATCGCCGATCATATCCTGCAACAACTGCGGAAACTCGACATCGAGAATGGGCTCCGCCTCCTTGACCTTGGCGCGAACATCGGCAATGACCTCGTCGCCCGACCTAGTTCGATATTGTCCACCTCCCGTGGAGCCGAAAAGTTTGGAAAAGAACGGCGCCATCGGCTTCAACTTGACGCTGATGTCGCCAGTGTTGGCTTCCGTCACGGCCGCTAAGCCAAGCTGCAAACCGGTGCGGCGCGAAGTACTGGCAACCTCCGGAGTGTTTCGAAGAATCTGCTCCACGTGACTGATCACCCGGTTCGTTTCTCGCAGCGACGAACCGGCAGGCATTACATAATCGACTATGAACCCTCCCTCGTCCATGGCCGGCAGCAGGTCGGACCCAGTATGCGTGTAGCAGAAGTACGAGCCCCCGATTAGCAGTATCGTGACGAGGCCAAGTACGAATGGATGTTCCAGTGCAAAGCGCAGCGTACGTTCGTAAGCGTTCATCAACCACGGCGGCACTGTGTCATGCTGCCGCGCCGACTCGCCTTTTCGCCGTGATCGAAGGAAATAGTGGCTCAGCGTGGGTGTCCAGGTCAGCGCCAACGCCAAGGACGTAAGCAGCGCCATGCCAACAGTGACTGCCAGGGCCCGGAAGAACACGCCGGTGACGCCGGTGATCGAGATCAGCGGTAGGAAGACCACGATCGGCGTAATCGTCGATCCAAGCAACGGCACGCGGATTTCGCGAATTGCGCTGCGGATCGCCTCGGCGCGCGACTGGCCCGAGTCGCGGTGCATCACGATGTTCTCTACAACTACGATGGCGTCGTCAATTACCAGTCCCACCGCTGCTGCCAATCCACCCAGCGTCATGAGATTGAAGCCCTCGCCCATGACCTTGAGCGCGATGAACGTCACGCCAATGGTTGCTGGAATCACCAATCCGGCTACCAGAGACGTACCCCAGTCCCGCAGGAATAAAACCATGATGAGCGACGCCAGGACCAAGCCCAGTAGGATGGCATCGCGAACGCTCTTGATCGAGTCGTTCACCAGCTCCGATTGGTCGTAGAAGGGACGAAGATCGACACCCCGTGGCAGATCCCTTTTCAGGTTTGCAATTTCTGCATGGACGGCGTTGGCAACCTCTACGGTGTTGCTATTAGGCTGGCGATAAACATTGAGTAAGACCGCCGGTTTCCCATTCGCGGTCACTACGGTATAAACGGGCATCACCGAATTTCTAACCGCCGCCACATCGAAGATATGCAAGGGTGCGCCGGACGGAGTGGTTTTGATAATGATGTTTCCGATGTCGTCGGTGTTGCGCGCCTGACCGCTCATCAACATCAGCTCCAGCTGATGATTAGTCTCGATCAAGCCCGGCGAATCGATCATGTTGCTGCGGCTGACCGCATCCAGGATATTCGGAACCGTCACACCCGCCTCCACCAGCTTGGCGGGATCCGGTTCCACCAGGAACTCAGGCACCTGACCACCTTGCACGACGATGGACGAAACGCCAGTCGCGCGATTGAGGCGGGGTTTGAGAGTGTAGTTCGCGATCTCCCAGAGCGTGGTCTGTGGAATTTTATCCGACGTCAAGCTGTAGCCCATGATGGGAAACGCAGCGAACGTCAGGCGATTGGCGGTGAGTTTCGTATTGGCGGGAAGCGTCGGCTGGATGCGCGCCATGGCCGCATCTACCAACTCCAGCGTCTGGAACATATCCACGTTCCAGTTGAAGAAGAGATCAATCTCCGCGGTGCCCCGGCTGGTTACCGACGATAGGTGATCGAGGCCAGGCACCGTATTCACGGCCTCTTCCAGCGGCTGGGTGACGTTCACCATCATCTGATCGATGGGAGCGACGCCGGCGTCGGCCCCCACCACAATCCGCGGGAAATCCGTGCTGGGGAAAACCGCGACTGGAATGGTCAGCGTAAGATATATGCCCACCGCGACCAGCGTCAGGATGACGAAAATGATCGGCTTGCCGTGACGCGCAGTCCAATGCTCGCTTTCCTTGCTGGATGTGAGGGGTGGAACTGTGGAAAGTTCGCTCATTTCCCCTTCTGCTTCCCGTCGTCTGGAGCCGGCGCATCCGGTTGATCCGCATCGTCGTCGGATTCCTCGACGGCGGTTGTAACCACTTTCACCTTGGTCTTATCATCCACACCCAGTCCCCCCAAGACCACGACCTCGTCGCCGGGATTGACACCGCTGAGGATCTGGACTTGATTGCCTTCCCGGATTCCAAGCTTGACGGCCCTGGTGTGAGCAACCGAGTCGGATGTGACTGTGAGCACCGCCGTGCCACCTTCTTCTCCGGGCAGAATTGCGGCTGCAGGCACTACGCTGGCGGCCTTGTACTCTTCGGTAACAATGGAGGCGTGCACGGAGGTGCCGGGCTTCAGACGCTCATTGGTGTTCACGATCTGCACCCAGACCTGCACCGTAGTGGTGTTAGGGTCGGTGGATGGACTCACCACGGTGACTTTTCCTTCGGCCGGCTCGGCGCTATCCGTCTGCGTGATCATCGCCGTTTGTCCGACCTTCACGAACGGTGCATCCGCTTGGGGAACGTTGACGCGAGCCACTACGCGGGATATATCCATGATCGTCAGCAGCGGCATTCCGGGACCGGCGATCTCGCCTTCATTGAGCGGACGGTCCGCGACGACGCCGGCCATCGGGCTGAGCACTCGTGAATAAGCGACCTGCGCCTGCTGGGATTCGTAATGCGCCTTGGCGGTCTGCACCTGCGCGGCCGCAGTCTTGGACTGTTCTTCTTTTCCGACGCCCTGCAGTGTTTTCAAGTGTTCCTCGGCAGCCTGATATTGGGTCTGCGCTTGCACATAAGCGAGCCGGGATTCATCCACTTGGCGGGACGCGAGCGCTCCTTCCTTGAACAATTGCTCGCGGCTGTCCAGCACCTTTTTAGCGCTGTCCCGTGCCTGCCTGGCAGCCTCTAGATCGGTTTGCGCCTTCACAACCGCTTCCGGAATCGTCGAGCCTTCCGTGGCACGCCTATTGGAATCGGCTACGTCGATGGCCGTTTTAGCCTCCGCCGCTGCCGCAACCAAATCGCGATTTTCCAGCTCCGCAACAAGCTCGCCTTGCTTGACATGGTCGCCTCGGCGCACGAGGAATTTCTCCACAGGAGCCGTGATTTTGGGAACCACGTTAGCCTGTTCCTGCGGGAACAACACTCCATCTCCACGGACGATTCGCCGGATGGTGTTTTGAGTCACCGCGGTGACCTGGACGACCGGCGGCGACGTAACTTCAGCTTCCTGTTTTTTTCCGCATGCCGATAACAAAACAGCGAAAGCGATAAAAGGAATTACCTTTGCCTGCATCTCTAAAACGCTCCCGTCAGGGCCTGAAGATTGGACACAGCCACGCGGTAGCGCAAGATACCATCATCGTAAGCGTTCCGGGACTGGATCACAGCGGTTTGAGCATCCACCAGCTCCAGAATCGTCGCCTCACCAGCCTGGTAACGCAAGACGGTCAAACGCAGGCTCTCCGACGCTAGGTCGACGGCGCTTCGCAGCAAATCCATTTGCTCGCGCGCTGTTTGCGCTTCACCATAGGACCCTCGGAGATTGCGTACCAACTGCCGCTGCGCGGCACTCAATTCGACGTTCGCCTGTTCCTGTTTGAGGACTGCTTGCTGAACTTTGCTCTTGCGCTGGCCCCAGTCCCAGATCGGTATGTTCAGGCTCAAGGTAACGAAATAGCCCAAGTTCGGCTGGGAACCATCGTGGGGAAACGCAGCCTGTGTACTATGCAAGGCAAACGCGTTTGCTTCGATGCCTTCCACGAAATCCGCGGAGAGGGTTGGAAGGTATGCCTGGCGCGCAATCGAAACGTCCATGTTAGCGCCTCGCAGTGTCTCCATAGCCACACGAAGAGCAGGATTTTCTCGCTCCGCCAACGTTTGGACGTCCGCGAGGGGCGGAAGAGCCGGCGCCAGTTCAAAGTCGTCTACCACGGAGAAGTTCTCATTAAACTCGCGGTATAGCAAAACGGATAAGTCCAATCGCCCGGTGTCCATCGCCAGTTGCGATTCCCGGAGCGCCTGCTGCTGTGTGTTGAGCTGCAGTTGGGACTTCACCACGTCACTGTGCGCCACTTCGCCGCCTCGTTCTAAATCTTGGCTAATGGTGAGCGCGCGCTGGGCTTGATCGACGGACTGCTGGGCGGTGGAGTATTTTCGCTGGGCGATCAGCAGCGCGTAGTAAGCCCTGGTTACCGTCGGAGCCAGTCCTCGGCGCGCGACTTCCGCCTTGGCCCGCGCGAGCGCCTGGGCCACCGAGGCTCGGTCAACACTAGTGCCTAAGAAGAGTGCCGCGTTAAGATCCTGATGCAGTACCGCCCACTCGCGGTAAACATGCACGCCGTCGTTGGTGACGAATCTTCCGTCGGGCGTTTTTCCATTGCCTTGTGTGCCCAGGTATTCAGTTCTGTCGCTCAACGTGGGATATCGTGAAGCCCGTGCCTGACGCAGATCCTCCGCAGCGGAGGCCGCATCGCCCAGGGCCGCCATGAAAGTTGGATCATTCTTCTGTGCCAGCTCCAACGCATCTTTGAGCGTGATCGTCACCGGTGCTGTTTGTGACGCGCCCGGAGCCGCTTGCCCCCCGGCTGGAGCCTGAAGGAACTGCGAAGCTTGCACAGAGCCATCACCGGCGCTGCTTTCTCTGGGCGATCCAGAAATCGCGGTGCTGGCGAGCTCTTTCGACGAAACACCGGACTGGCCGAAGGCCGGCAACAAAGATGTCATCACCACGAAAAATATGATGCCGGCACATGACATCCCTGAATCTGTTTGACGGCCGGCCGCTCGAAATCGCTGGAGCTTAGGTTTCATCGCCGACCAGCATAACGCAACTAAACTGAAAATCCGGTGAACCGCAGACATGGTGAATACCAACGCTTGCATCTCGCTCAGGATACTCCGGACGACCTGAAAATCGACTGAATCGTCGAAAATGTGGGACTGGCCTCTTGAGCTCCTGCTCGGCCAATTTACGATTTGCCTCGAACGTACGCGAAGCAAGCGTGACAAAGGCGGCTTTACAGCTGAAATTCCGGTTCCCGCGCTAACCGCCGCGGCGATCCAGGACTGTCGCGATAAATGCTTGCAGGCCGGAATGGATGATTTCCTGCCGAAGCCTATGAAACTAGAAGATTTGATGGCAGCGCTCGAAAGGCATTTGCCAGTCCGGATCGGCCGATACACTGATCCCTCAGGACTGGTCCGAACCGCGCAACTCCCAACCGAACCCTACGCGGGGACAACCTGGCTCGGTCCAGTAGCCCAGGCAGGCAGAGCAGAAAACTGGACGGCTACCGAGCAGGGGACCGGGTAGGGTAGCCATCGAACACGCGCTCTGCAGATGAGATTCGTCGGTAACAATCCACAGTTAAGCGAACGCTGTTACACGTGCCGAAGCCTGACTATGCTTTGTTGGCTCACCCGGACGCGGCGGCCAGTCGTTGTTCGATCAGGTCGGATAACTGGCCGGCTGCCGGCAGGGACGTCGGCAAACTGAATCCAAGGAGCAGGCCCAGTAGCACGCTCAGTCCGTCTCGCGCCGATTCGATCACTGACTGGATTCCTCCGCTGGTCTCAGGAAACGCCCGCCTTATCCGGAAGCCGAATTCCGCGAGCATAATCAAACCGACGACCAAAACGGGGAAGAATATTTCGGTGTGCACGATCAGCCAGAGCAATGAGTCCTCCTGAGATACTGGAGTTCCTGGCGCACAGACGAAGTTACCACATTCGTCGAACAGGATTTCCTTCAATCACAGCGGACCGCTAGACTTTGCACAAGGTGCTTGCAAAGAGGATCTCGTGCAGGCACCTAGGTCGCCCAAACTTCTATGGTGAACCAATCTACTGCGTTGCGCGGAGGCGTACAGCTCCTCCGCGCACGCGTCAAAGGGGCGTGCATAACTCGCTCGGCACAAAACTGGTGCTTGGAGTCAGAAACCAAGGTCACATGGCTGGAGTACGAATTTACCATTGCAAGCCAGCTCAATCGCCTCAATACTTTGAACATGTCTCGGGTTGAAGAGCGACGTTCACGGGAAAGACGGGCGGAGCCGAGATATCCGATCAACGAATTCTCAGTGCTCAGGAGCACGGGAGACATCGCTGCCGTGAGGGTACTCGATATTTCTGCCATTGGGCTCCGAGTGACCTCGGTTGGTCCCATGCCGATCGGCTCAGAAGTGGAAGTACGGTTCGGCGGCGTAAGGGTCTCGGGATTAGTTAGAAACTGCTGTTGCTTGAGGGCAGCGGAATTTCAGTTGGGAATCGTTTTGGCGTCCGTATGCGCCGCTCAAAACAGCGTTGCTGGACGCCTGGATCATATCTCCATTCTTCGCCGCCGCAAGACGAGTGAAGGGGTCGGAGCCACCGGGAGAAGTACGGGGTGAGGCCGTTGCTTAAGCACGAATTCGGCCCGCAATACCGCCGCTCCGGATCTTGACTAACTCGGAACCCCATCGACTCCAATTAGCGTTTTCGCGTATAGGGCAGGGTCTAGAGCAGCGTCTAGAGTTTTTTCACCCAGTGCCTGAATTGGCAAGCCTGCAAGACGAAAGCGCTGGATCAGAGCTTTGTACGAGTGCCGCGTCATCCAGACGGAGCCACCCCATGTCGACGGGATGCCGCAAACCGTCAAACTCAGACGGAGCGTTGCCATAGAATCAACCCAAGACACGAGTTGCGAGTACATGTGGCCAACGTTCTCGCGGATTACAAGGTACCGGAGCGGATTCTCTTGATCGCGGAAATTCCCAAGGGGTTGACCGGCAAGGTCGACCGCCGACGCCTGCGCGCCATTCTCATCGCCCAGACTAAGCTTGGCGAGTAGCACGCCGAAGCGAGTTTCTGATTCGAATAGAAGCAGAGAACCGAAGAACCGCGCTCCAACTGGTCACAGCCAGCAAGGGCTGCCGCATACAAAGGCCGGATAACGGCCATGTCGGGGGTGTGTGCTTGAGGCGTGATCGGTCATGCACTCGATGAGAAAGCCTAATATCCGTTAGAACGCTCAGGAACAGGTAAGGGCGGGACGCGTGCAGCGACTCCAACAGCGGATCGTTCCCTGTTAGAATCACGTTGGGTTCACTTCAGAGCTATGGCAACTTGGGGACTCCAGGTTAAGCTCTGCTGGACGTAAGCCCGAGAGCACCTATGCGTGGCTGTCGTTTCCGTCTGAAAACTCGTATTCTCGCATTAGAACGGCCCGAAGGCCAAACCAGCGCCGTGTACCTCCACCCCGGCGACGTGATCAAGGTCATAGATAATCCATCCAATGGGGATGCCTTGATCGATGTCGAATGGTCGGGACGTACCGTGATGATGTTCTATCGAGACTTACTGGAGAACGGTGAGCAAGTCAGCGATGCGGCGGGTGATGTTTAGCTCACAGCTTTAACCAATTCGCCACGTTCGTAAACGTCCACAACGAACATTTTCACGATTTGGCCTTCCCACTCTACATCGGCAAGGCGACTATCTTCCGCAACATGTCCTAATCTGATACAAGCCCCACGCGGAACAGTCACAGCGACATTCTTGCCATCACGATTGGCAATCGCCAGTGTGTCACGACCCAAACGGAAGTACGATGCCGGCATAAACATCATCCCTCGGGCCGGGCGAATACGCCCAGCACGCAATAGCTTCTGAATCGAGGATTTCAGTCTAGCACCGGGATATGGACGAGGGAAGTTGAGAGCAATTCAGTAACGGTGACGCCATGCAACGAACGGGTGTTTCCCACCACTCGGCATTAGAGCCAGGGCAGGAGACAATTGCTACAACTACTTCTCGCTGAAGACAATCCGGGTGATGTGGTGCTGATTCGGACAGCTCTATCCCAGGTAGATGCTGAGATGATTGTCGCCAGCGACGGGGAGCAAGCAGTCCGATACCTTCGGAGTTCGCATTTCGATTTGGTGATTCTGGATCTGAACCTTCCTAAACGAGATGGCCAATCAATACTCCAACTCTTCGCCAACACTCCTGAAGCGCCACCTTTTGTGATGTTCTCGAGTTCGGTGCTGCAATCTGACCGTGAGTTGGCGTTGCTGGTCGGGGCAAAAGATTACGTCGTGAAACCTACTAATCTAGACGAGTTCGTTGAAGCGGTTATGGAGATAGTTGGTCGTTGGGGAAAGCAACCCACGCCGGTACCACCGGCCCGGCGATGATTGCGCGGCGGGTGTATGATGCGTCCGGGTAGCATTCTTGTACCGGAGGCCCTTGCCTCTGTGCTGTTGGGCCGTAGCGGAGCCCTTCGCCTAACAATTCAAGGACACACCACGTCAACGATCGCCGACCAGTTCAAAAAAGAATGCTCTGAAAATAGCCCATTTTGGCGGTTCGCTCAATCCGCCTTGGGCGCAGTGGGTCGGGCGTTCAAATCGCCCCGCCCCGACTAAACCTCTCGCTGATTCCAATAGAGTTGTTCCGATCTGCGCTCCGTTGCCTCCTTCGGCATCCGCTAGAGTTCCGTCAGACGGCGGTGGAACGCACGACATCCTCAGCGCCACCACTCTGACCGCAGCTCCTCGCCTGCATTTACCTCCGAAGGAACGCCCGGCGTCGGCGACCAGAGCTTCAGTCCATCTACCGGCCAGATCTTCTCGATGGGCTGCCTCCAGTGGTGCAGCCCAAGATCGAATAGTCCCCAGTGAATCGGCATGAGCAGACCCTGATTGCCCAGAGCACGAAAGCTACGCACCGCGCCATCCGGTCCCATGTGAATATCCGCCCACAACGGATCGAAAGCGCCAATCTCAAGCATAACTAGGTCGAACGGACCAAACTGCTCCCCAATCTCGTGGAAGCCGGCCCACTCCCCGGAATCCGCTCCATAGTACACGCGGTGTTGGGGCCCGGCCAATGCAAACGACGCCCACAGCGTTTCGAAGCGATCAAAGAGGCTGCGTCCCGAGAAATGCCGCGCGGGCAAAGCCGTCAACCGCACCGCGCCCACCTGCGTGCTGTCCATCCAGTTCAGTTCGAGACAATGCGCCGCCGGCACACCGAGATCCTTTAGCAGCGCGCTTACTCCGAGCGGCATAATCCACTGCGCTTTCTCCACCGCGGCCAGATGCGCCATCGCGCGGATCGTGTTCGCGCCCAGGTGATCGTAGTGATTGTGCGAAACGATGACGGCGTCGATGGCCGGCAAATCGCTCAACTTTAAAGGTGCTCGAAAAAACCGCTTGGGCCCGCTCCAGTTCGTCGGGGACGCGCGCTCGTCCCATACCGGATCGGTCAGGATGCGCACCCCATCGATCTCGATGATCGACGTTGCATGTCCTATCCAGGTGATGCGAAGACCGGAACGCGGCTGGGAGGTGTAAATCGAAGGGTCGGTATGAAACGGACCTAGCGGCGCACTGGGCGACCTTGCTTTAGCACCCAGAAAGAACCGCGGCCCCACCTTGAACATGAGCGAGAGTCCACCGGCTTTCGTCGGTACAGGATTAAGATAGCGGCGACCATTCCGCCGCGCCGGCTGAAGCAGCATGGCTATTCGATGCAGTGCCGCGTCATTTAACGCCAACCGAGAGCGGGGGCGACTGTCGTCAGAATTGCCTCCATGACATGCGCATTGTAGGCAACACCCAGTTGGTTGGGGACGGTGAGCAATAGCGTGTCGGCCTCCGCGATCGCCTCGTCTTTCCTAAGCTGTTCGATCAGGACCTCCGGCTCGGCAGCGTAGCTCCGGCCGAAGATCGCCCGGGTGTTTTCGTCCAGGAAGCCGATCGAGTCCTCTTCATGTCCTCCCCGTCCGAAATAGGCGCGATCCCGGTCGTCAATTAACGCGAAGATACTTCGGCTGACCGAAACGCGCGGAGCGCGAGCGTGGCCAGCCTCCTTCCAGGCTGCGCGAAATGCGCGAATCTGGGCAGCTTGTTGGATGTGGAGGGGCTCACCGGTCTCGTCGAATTTGAGGGTTGAGGTTTGCAGGTTCATTCCAAGCTTGCCCGCCCAAGCGGCTGTCGCATTGGTGGCCGAACCCCACCAGATACGATCGCGCAACCCTTCCGAGTATGGCTCCAGACGCAGCAGCCCGGGCGGATTGGGAAACATGGGACGCGGGTTCGGTTGCGCGAAGCCCTTGCCGCGCAGCAGCTCGAAAAACTGTTCGGCATGCCGGCGGCCCATGCCCGCATCGTCCTCGCCTTCCGCCGGGAGGTGGCCAAAATAGCGCCAACCTTCGATCACCTGTTCAGGCGAGCCGCGGCTGATTCCCAACTGCAGCCGTCCGCCGGCGATGAGATCCGCAGCGCCCGCGTCCTCCGCCATGTAATAAGGATTCTCGTACCGCATGTCGATCACCGCGGTGCCAATTTCGATCCTTCGCGTCTTGGCGCCGGCTGCGGCGAGCAGTGGGAACGGTGACGCCAGTTGCCGCGCAAAGTGATGAACGCGGAAGTAGGCTCCGTCCATTCCCAGACGCTCGGCCTCCACGGTGAGCTCAATGGACTGCAGAAGCGCATCAGCCGCGGACCGCGTTTGCGACTGCGGTGAAGGTGTCCAGTGGCCGAATGAGAGGAAGCCGATTTTCTTCATGTAAGATAAGTCTACTGTTCCGGTTTCATTTTTTCATGGCCGGAGCCCATTACGATTTTGTGAATCGGCTCCGGGGTGGCGCGAATCAGATGCAGCAAGAGGACCGTTTTGCCTCCTCCCAACGTCTAAACAGTCATGGTTCTATCGGCACACAAGGGCACTGGCAAACCAGTTTTGAACGCGCTCTATCAGCAGCTTTTGACAAGAGGCATTCAGTATTTCCTGCCTTCGAGTCACCTCGAGATTGCCGGTGACGTTCCGAAGTGGACGACCGAAATCGTTTTTCATAAGGCCTCTCACGGCGGCCTGGTTTTCGATTGGCTAGGCAATCGTTATGCGCTCACCAATCACCGGGAGTTCAGCGATCACCAGCGCAGAATGGTACGGAGCATTACAAGGTTCCTTTCCACGCGCTACGAGCTGTTATTCAACCGCGAAGTTGCGGCGCAGAATTTGCCGATCTTCGGCGGCCTGACTGAGGATCGCTACGTCTCTTCCTTTCTTGAGGGAAGCGTCTTCGATGACGTCACGAGCGCGGTGACGCTTCCGGATCGCGTTTCCGAGGCTATCGAGGTCCTCCGCATTAGCGCCCTCAGTTCCTACGAGGACAAGCGAATCTCGACCGGCGCATTGCTCTTCGGGTCTTTTCCCGATGCATGTCACCCCTTGCCGGCTGAGCCTGCGGATGCACTCCCGTATTCGAGCGAACTAACCGCCATTCACAGCTTTCACCGCATCTGCGACGGATTGCGAACCATCGCGCTGGTCGATGCGAGGGGGCATATGGTGGAACTAGTCGATGTGCAGGAATGGGCGGAGCCTTTCAGCGCAATGGAGCTTCCTGTTCCAACGGCGAGGCGCTATCGAACCCATAGCCAGGCCACGCTGTGCGGCGGACACATTTGCTTGGTGCTCACGCCAAACGGCGAGATCAAGATCTTCGGCGAGGGTGTTCAGTTATTCAATTTCTTCGATGGCCGCTGGCATCTTACCGATTCGGTGTCGAAGTATGAAGCATGGGAAGCCGCCATAGGGAGCAAAGATCTGGCCGCGCGCCTGTTTTCCGCCGGACTGAACCTCGCCGAACATCGCCGCGGAGGCATGTTTGTGGTGCTCGAAGACCCATCGTATGCCCGTAAAATTGTGAGCGCGGCCGATCTTCTCGAAACTGAACAGAGGGAGAGAACAGGCGCCAAGAATCGGCTCCATTATCTATTGCGCCAGACGGGCGCTCTCGATCTCTCGACGGCAGTGCTCGAAAGCATCGCGCAGATCGATGGGAGCGTCGTACTGGATCGCGATTCCAGATTGCTTGCATTCGGAGCGATTCTCCGGCACCGTCAGCCGGTGAATGAGGATGAAGATATCGGCGAAGGCGGGCGTACGGCGGCCGCGATCGGCGCATCGCAATTCGGCAATGTGCTGATGGTGAGCGAGGGCGGCCAACTCTCGTTCTATCAGAAGGGCCACTGCGTCTGGACGGTGTGAATCCCGACCAGCGGAGATTGACCAGTCGTCGGCGATCTCGGCTTATCGATCATGTCTTGGCGCGAGTATCACGAATTCACGTCGCACACAGTCGAGTCCTTAAGGCAATCGCAGCACGTCCTGGACTGGGCGAACATGCCCAACCCTTTTCGTCACTATGAAGGCGTGCCGGTGCTCGACCTGCCGGCAGATCCACCCAGCCCGGAAACACCCGCGCTCGATGTGCTTCAAGGGTTCACGGGCGCCACACCTGCCCACGATGGTCCGGCATTCCTTTCGCAGTTACTTTTCTATTGCGCTTCGATTAGCGCGTCCAAGCTGGTTCCCTCCACCGGATACCGTTACGCCTTGCGCGTGAACCCCTCCTCCGGTAATCTGCACCCGACGGAGTTTCACTTCGTCACCCGGGGCCTAAAGGGGTGGCCCGATGGGCTGTATCATTATCGTCCCTCGTCACACATGGCTGAACAACGCGCGTTAGGCAATTTCGAAGTGAAACTGGCCGGCAACTCGGCGCCGATCACGTTCGTTCTGACGAGCATTGCGTGGCGCGAAGCCTGGAAATACGGTAACCGCGCCTATCGATACTGCTTGCACGATATCGGGCACGCCTGGCAGGCATTAGCGCTCGCCGCCCGAGCCATCGGATGCAATGCCTTTGCAGTTGGCCAGTTCCCCGACGACGATGTCGCACGCTTGTGCCGGCTTAATGAGGATGAATGGCCGATGTTCATTATCGAGGTGCGTGGCGGTTCCATTCCCTTGGACGAACGAGATCCGGCGTGCGAACCCGGCCACCGCGAGATCGTTTGGTACGGTGGCGACCCGAATCAGCTCTCCCGAGAACAGACTGTCTACAAACAAATTGACGAGATTCACGAAGCCACGAAATTCAGAGGCGACAGCTTAACGAGCGATAGCCCGGCCAGCCAGGGCTCGGTTCTTGAGCCTCCGCCAAGGTCTTCGACCCGTCCATTTGGCGAAGTAGTTCGAATGCGTCGTTCGGCGCTCGATTTCTTGGGTGGAACAAAGTCAATGTCGCTGACGCAGCTCTGGGCCCTTCTCGCCGCAGCTAACCAGCCTCTGACCGTCGATTTTGCGGACGCGCGTTTCATTCAACTCTATTTGTACGTGCATCGTGTCAGCGGGCTGCAACCTGGGGTGTACCGACTTTCGCCGGAGGGGGCCGGATTGGAGCACGTCAAGAGCGGCGACCAGCGTGTTGCAGCCGCGGGACTCAGCCTCGGGCAGGATCTGGCAGGGAATGCCTGCGTGGCGTTCTCGATGATCGGCGATCTCGATCGAGCCACTAGCGCTCATGGCGACCGGGGTTATCGCTACGTGCATTTTGAAGCAGGAGCCATCGGCCACCGACTCTATCTGGCTGCCGAAGCGCTCGGCCTAGGCGCCACCGGTATCGGCGCCTTCTACGATGAAGAGGTGCATCGCTACCTCAATCTGACGCCGGAACAGGGTCGAGTCGTATATCATTTCGCGGTCGGTTATCCGGTTCGCGATTATCGCGTCAGTGCCTAAAGCCCGCAATCGGCTCGGCGATGTTCGATTCCCCCATCGCGCGCACATCATCTTGCGCCGCGAGACTTTGGATTCTCGTTTTCTCCGAGTGCCATCGCCATACCGCATAAAGCGCGGGACAAACCGCCAACTCCAACAGAAACGAAGTTGCGATGCCGCCGACCATCGGAGCGGCGATGCGCTTCATCACATCGGCGCCCGGACCTATGGACCACAGGATCGGCGCGAGTCCCGCCGACATCGCCGTCACCGTCATGAGCTTCGGCCTGATCCGTTTTGCCGCGCCGTCTACAATCGCTTGCTCCAGATCGCGGCGGCTGCGCAACAGGCCGGTCCGCTTCCGCTGCTCGAATGCCAGGTCGAGGTACAGCAGCATGAAGACTCCTGTTTCCGCATCCACGCCCATCAAGGAAATTAGCCCAACCCATGTCGCGATGCTCAAGTTGTAGCCGAGTGCAGCCAGCAGCCAAATCGCGCCGACCGCCGAGAACGGCACCGCGAGCAGAATCAGCGATGTCTTCGCCAGTGATCGCGTATTCCAATAAAGGAGCAGCACGATCATCAACAGCGTCGCCGGCACGAGGACTTTCAGCCGCTCACCAACACGCTCCATGGCTTCATATTGTCCGCTCCAAATCAGCGCATATCCGGTTGGTAGCCTGACTCGGTCGTGAACCACCCGGCGCGCTTCTTCCACATATCCTCCTAAATCGCGCCCCGCTACGTCGGCGTAGACGTAGCCAGTCAACAGGCCATTGTCATTGCGCAGCATCGACGGCCCTCGCGTCAGTTTGATAGCGCTGATTTCCTCGAGCGGTACTTGCTGCTCGCCCTCGTGCTGGCCTGTGTGAACGGGCACCAGAATGCGCCCCAACTCCTCAACGGTGCTGCGAAACTCCTGCATGTACCGGACATTGACGGGATATCGCTCGACGCCATCGATTATGGTGGTCACGTTCTCGCCGCCGATTGCGTTTTTGACCATGGTCTGTGCGTCGTCGACACTCAGGCCATAGCGTGCCAGCGCCGCGCGCTTCAAATCGAAATCCAGAAAATATCCCTGGTCCGTGCGCTCCGCGAACACGCTGCGAGTCCCGCGCACGCCCCGCATCGCCCGCTCCACTTGCTGGGCGAGATCCTGAATCACGGCGACATTGGATCCCGTCACCTTCACCCCCACTGCTGTGCGAATTCCCGTGCTCTGCATGTCGATCCTGCCGCGGATCGGCATGGTCCAGGAATTGGAGACGCCGGGTGCACGCAGCGCGCGATCCATGCGCGCAATCAAATCGTCGGTCGAGCCTGCATCACGCGGCCACGCATTCTTGGGCTTCAGCAAAATCACAGTTTCAATCATCGAAGGCGGCGCGGCATCGGTTGCGCTATCGGCGCGTCCTACTTTGCCGGTAACGCGCGCGACTTCGGGAAACGAAGCGATCACCTGATCCTGCGCTTGCATAAGACGCCGCGCTTCCTCCAGTGAAATCCCTGGCAAGGTAGTCGGCATGAAGAGCAGCACGCCTTCATCCAATGGCGGCATAAACTCCGATCCCAGCCGGAGATACACAGGAATCGTAATCAACACGAGCGCCAGCGCACCCCCGATCACTGCCCATCGCCAGCGAAGAGTCCATCGCACTACTGGTTCGTACAGCCGGATCAGAAACCTGTTGATCGGATGGCTTTCCTCGGAACGGAACTTTCCGACGAGCAACCCGTTCGCCACCCTGCGCAGCCAGCGGGGACGAAAGCTGAATCCGCGAACGCGAGTAAACATGAGCCGCAGCGCGGGATCGAGTGTGATCGCCAGCACCGCCGCAATGATCATCGCGAAACTCTTCGTGAACGCGAGCGGCTTGAACAGGAGGCCTTCCTCGGATTCGAGCGCGACCACCGGCAGGAACGCGACCGCGATCACCAACAGCGAGTAAAACGCCGGCGTCCCGACTTCTTGAATCGCCTGGATCACCACCCTCCGAAAGTCGCCCCGGCGTCCCGTGCGATCCCACTCGCCGGCCCTTTTGTGCGTCTGCTCCACCAGCACAATAGCTGCATCCACCATCGCTCCCACCGCAATCGCGATCCCTCCGAGCGACATCACATTGGCTGTGGCGCCAGTGAGCCGCATGGGTCCAAACAGAATCGCGACGGCAATAGGAATGGTCAAAATCGGAATAATGGCGCTGGGAAAATGCCACAGAAAAATCAGAATGACGACCGCCACAATGATCGCTTCCTCGATCAAGGTTTTCCGCAAATTGGCGATGGTCCCGAGAATCAGCTCAGAGCGATCATACGCCGTCACCAATTTCACGCCAGGTGGGAGCCCCGGCTCGATGTCCTTCAGCTGCGCCTTCACGCGATCGATGACGCGTAGCGCATTCTCCCCCTGCCGCGTCATGACAATGCCGCAGACTGTTTCGCCGTGGCCATCCAGATCGACCGCGCCGCGCCGCAGCTCCGGCCCCATCACCACGGATCCCACATCGGCCACGCGAATCGGTACGCCTTCCGCACTGACGCCCAACGAAATCGCGCCCAGATCTTCAGCGCTTTTAGCGTAGCCGCGCCCACGAACCATGTACTCCCGTCCGCCGAGCTCAACCAGCCGTCCGCCCACATCGCTATTTCCTGCCCGCACCGAATCAATGACGTTGCCCACGCGCAGGCCGTACGCTCGAACCCGGCGTGGATCAAGATTGATCTGGTATTGGCGCACGAAGCCGCCGACTGATGCGACTTCCGCGACTCCTGGCACTGCTTGCAGGTGATATCGGAGATACCAGTCCTCGATCGAACGAAGCTCCGCAAGATTGTGCTTGCCCGTTGTGTCCACGAGCGCGTATTGAAATACCCATCCGACGCCGCTCGCATCGGGCCCAAGTTCCGTCTTCACTCCGGATGGAATGCGCGGCACCGCTTTCGCCATGTATTCCAGGGTTCGCGAGCGCGCCCAATACAAGTCCGTTCCATCTTCGAAGACCACATACACGTAGGACACGCCGAAATCGGAAACGCCGCGGACATCCTTCACCTTCGGCGCTCCCAGCATCGCGGTCACGATGGGATACGTGACTTGGTCTTCCATGATGTCGGGGCTGCGATCCCAGCTCGAGTAAATGATGACCTGTGTCTCGCTCAGATCCGGAATCGCGTCCTGCGGCATGTTCCTGGCCGACCACCAGCCCGCGACAACCGCCGCCGCTGTGAATAGAAAAACGAGTCCAGGATGATTTGCCGACCACTCGATGATTCGGTTGATCATCGTGTCGCCCCTAATTCGCGGAGGGCCGTGCGTGCAGTTGGCTCTCGGAATCGAGCAGGAAATTACCCGACGTGACGATCCGTTGGCCGGGCTTGAGCCCTTGTACAATCTCTACGAGGTCGCCGTATCGTTCACCGGTTCTCACCTCGCGCGGCTCCAAATAGCCGCCGCCGAGATCCACAAATACGGCTTGCGTTCGTCCTTTGTCTAAGACCGCCTGAGCTGGAACCGTGATCCTCTTCGCTCCGGGCCAGCGCAATTCCACTTCGCCGTACATTTCGGGTTTGAGCAACAACGCGGCGTTGTCGAATTGAAGCAGCACCTTTGTGCTTCCGGTGGAAGCATCGAGTTCGGGCAGAATCGTCTGCACGGCCCCATGGAAAACTTCACGCGGAAGGTTCGGCACGGTGAGAGTGGCGGCTTGGCCTTGATGAATCGCGGCTGCCTCACCGGCCAGGAAGGTTGCGGTCACCCATACCGTGGAAAGATCGGCGATGGTTACTAAAGGTTCCATGCCAGGCTTCTCATTCACGGCCGCGTTCAATTGCAGAATCACGCCGCTGATCGGAGCGTGAACCGGCACGCTATAGAGTGGCTGCTGCGCGCGAGCCACTGCGTCGATCTGGTCGCCGGTGAAGCCCATCATTTCCAGCTCTTGACGCGCGGAACGAAGCGCATCGGCCGCCGCTAGACGCCTCGCATTCGGATTGGCCGGGTCCGTTGCCGGCAGCGACATTCCCGTGGCGTCCATGGCCGCCTGCAAGAACTGCATCTGCACCATGTTGTACGTCCTGCGATTGTAGATGCTCAGCAGCGCTTGACCTTGTGTCACGTGCTCGCCCGGATAAGTGACGTACACGTGATCGATATATCCTTCCAATTTGCTTTGGATTCGCGCTACGCGATTTTCATTCACGCCCACCCGGCCCTCGCCGCGCGCGACGCGGGAAACCTGTCCGTACTCCGCGAGTCCGTATTGAACACCAATGAGCTGCTCCTGGCCGGGACTCACATGAATCGCGTCGGCCGGCATGTTGGATACGTCATCCGCGTAAACCGGTACCATCGCCATGTTGCAGGGCGCCATGCCGGGCCGGTCCGATTGTTCCGAGAAATGCATGGGGCAGCGGTAGTAAAGAGGGCGTTGTGTAGTTTTCGCCGCTACCGCCTGTGGCTTGGCGTACCAACGTCGGTAGCCGTAGCCTGCCAAGAACGCCGCCGTAGCGAACAACAGAACTGTGAGTTTCTTGCGCATGACAAATTGCGGGGCCGTCCCTAGGCGACCCCGCCGATATAAACCACTTACTTCGCGGCAACAGCCTTGGTGGCGTAAGCCTTATCAGACGCGGGCTTGGCCGTGCCGGCTGAACCACGCGGAAGCACGCGGATGATCGCCATCATGCCGGCGTCTTCGTGACCCAGGATATGGCAGTGGTACACGAAGTCCCCGATATCCGGCCCGCGAAAGTCGACGAGCACAGTCACGCTAGGCGGGTTGACCGTTGGGTCGGTGTTTGGGTTGAAAGGAACTTGCACCATATCCAGGTACTGTTGCTGCTCCGGCGGTACGGGAATGCCGTTGCGCGCCATCAGCAGAAAGTGTGTTTGATGCAGGTGGAACTCGTGGTTTTCGCCGGACTGATTTTGAATTGTCCATTGCTCCACCGAGCCCTGCGTAGTGACAATCGCGGGCGGATTGTTGGGACTGAACAAGGTGGGCGTCTGCCCCTGCACCGTTATAAAGAACTGGGCTGCCGCGTTGTCCTCCGAGAAGTACAGTGTGCGGTGTGCCGTAATGGGGGCCGTTGCCAAACCGGCAAAACGCTGTCCACCGCCGGAACCATTTACCGGAGGGACCGGGCTGGGCTCGGGCGCAAAGGGGTTCGGTGTAATTGTGAACAGTGGACGTTGCGGATCGTTGTCTCCCAGCGGGCCTGTTTGGACAAACAAAGTCTGTAGTGCCGCACTTTGGACGTTGGCCGCCGGGCCGGTCACAATGAACTCGACGCGGCTGGCGGGCGGAAGAAGAACATCGGTGGCGGGCACCAGCATGCCTGGCTGCGTGCCATCTTGCGAGTTAGTCGGCACGCCATCCATTCCGACAATCTGAATCGTTTGCGGCACGCCGTTGAACACTACCTCAAGATCCAGAATCGTGTCGGCACAGGAATTGGAGACACGCCAGAACTCCTTCGCACTGGGCTTCATCTGAATGTTGCCGGGAACATAGTTGGGATACAGAATCGGCACATAGTTCACCGAAAGATCCCAGCCGGGGACCGGACCGCCAGGAGCCGATTCGGGAGGATCTCCCACCGGCAACAGTTGATCTCGGACTACGAAGATCCGTTCGGGCAGGCCGGCGACGGCCGGCTGGACGTTCTGGATTCCCTCTACGACAATTGCGCCCGAAGCCCCGCCCAGCACGGCTACCTCAGCCAATCCGTGGACGTGCGGATGATACCAATAGAGTCCCGGCGGTTCGTTGCTGGGAAAAACGACGTTGTATGTAAACGTCTGGCCGGAGTTGATCAAGGTGTGAATCACTTCGTCGGAACCACAAGTCGGGGACGTATTTGTCCCGTGATAGTGTACGTTCACCGAAGAAGCATTTTGCGTGGCGGCTCCACACACCGTCGACGCATTCGTCGTAGGCGCCATCGATGCAGCGGAGGTCGGTGCAGGGAGATTATTCTTCACGATCACAGTAAGCGTATCGCCCGGATTAACGTGAAGCGTCGGCGATTCCGAGCCATTGGGCGTCGTGAAGCAATAACGAGTGTTGCCGTTCGGGTCCGGCATGCTGTTGTAGGAAAGATTGACCGTCAATTGGCCGTTGCTGCTGAACAGGCTGGGCGGCGCTGGCACGATGCTTCCGGGTGCTAGACGTGGGCACGGCCCGCCAAAATTGGAATTCGTTTGGGCTGGAGCTCCGAGCGGCGCAAGGGCTAGAAGCAGCGCGCTACCGACAAGGCTCAACCCTTTTTCTCTCAGTATTGGTTTCAATTGGCTTCTCCTTTCTCGACTACTTGGTTCGCAGGAGAAAATCAGCTGGCTTGGGGCGGATTGGCACACCCGTCGCATGTTCGCGATCGTTGTCCGAAGGTTCTTCCTCAGCCTCACGCTAGCTGAGCGACCCGCCGTTTTTCGTTAAGAACCTAAAGGCGCGGGTCTATTCTCGATCGTTCCTGAACAAACTAATCCGTTTTTATGTGGCTGTCAATATGTTAGTGCGGAATTAATATGCAAGTCCCAGAAACTACTCGAAAAATAATGGCACTAATTGCGGTGACTCATCAAACGAGCTGCCCGCAGAACCGCCAGAATCGCTGCAAGTACTTGACTGTGGGCAACTTTACAGGCAGGGATGCTTTGACTCGGCAGCATGGGGTGGCATATGCTAGTGCTTCCCCTGGAGGTCCAAAAGATGGCTCAGGTTGTCAATCTGGACGCCCTTGTTCCTAGAGAGGATTTCTTAGCAACGGCTGGACTCGATGCTGGTTCGGCCGGTAAGAGCGAGGCGAGTCGTACTGATTTGATGAAAAGCGAAGCCT
>DATHMO010000093.1:0-16598 GCA_035486995.1 Bryobacteraceae bacterium | reverse complement strand
GCTTCTTTGCCGTAGAGAACGCCGATGCCGGTGGGCGCGAAAATCTTGTGACCGGAGAATACCAACCAGTCGGCATTCAGATCCTGAACGTTCACCGGCATGTGGGAAACAGATTGAGCGCCATCCAATAAAACCTTGGCTCCGGCGGCGTGCGCGGCTTCGATGATTTGCTTGGCCGGCGTGATGGTACCGAGTGCATTGGACACTTGCGGAAAAGACACCAGCTTCGTCTTCGAATTCAGCAGTTTGGTGTATTCGTCGAGCAGGATCTGGCCGTTGTCGTCTACGGGAGCCACTCGCAGACGCGCGCCCTTTTCGTTCGCCAGCTGCTGCCAGGGCACAATGTTGGCGTGATGCTCGAGCCACGTGATAACGATCTCGTCGTCTTTGCCGATGAACTGCCGTCCCCAACTCTGGGCGACCAGATTGATGGCCTCCGTCGCGCCGCGTACGAATATAATCTCCTTCACCGACGAGGCGTTCAAAAAGCTACGCACTTTCTCGCGAGCTGCCTCGTACGCATCCGTGGCACGCGCCGCTAACTCATGCGCCGCCCGGTGGATGTTGGAATTTTCGTGCTCGTAGAAATACTTCAGGCGGTCGATCACCGCTTGCGGCTTCTGGGTTGTCGCCGCGTTATCCAGCCACACCAGCTCGCGACCGTTGACGAGTTCGCGCAAGATCGGAAAATCCTGGCGGATAAGGTTCACATCGAAAGCGCCTCCGGGGATAGCTGCGGGAATGGGAAGCTCCGGCTGTCCACCCGGCGGCTCGTTCCACAGTTTATTGAGGAGCGCGGCGAGTTCCGCTTCGCCCGGCAGCCCGAAGCCCTCAGGCGCTCCGAAGCCCTCAAGCATACTTATATTCATGGTATTTGTTCGTCTCCACGCCTTCCAGAACACCCAGTGAGTCTTCCGTGAGGACAGCTAGAGAGCAATAGAGCGAGACCAGGTACGACGCGATGGCTTTGGAGTTGATACCCATGAAGCGCACCGAAAGGCCCGGTGTCTGCTGGCCCGGTAGATTCGGCTGGAACAATCCAACCACGCCTTGTTTGCGCTCGCCGGTGCGAACCAGCAGGATGTTTGTCTGGCCGTCTTCAAATCCCAACTTGTCGGAGGGAATGATCGGGACGCCGCGCCAGGTGTTGAATTGGGAGCCGAACAGGGAAACGGTGGGCGGAGGAACGCCGCGCCGGGTGCATTCTCTTCCGAAGGCCGCGATGGCCGCGGGATGCGCCAGGAAAAATCCCGGCTCTTTCCACACCTTCATCAGCAGTTCATCCAGATCGTCCGGTGTTGGAGCGCCCGTGCGAGTCTTGATGCGCTGATGGGCGGCGGCGTTATGCAGCAAGCCGTATTCGCGATTGTTGATGAGCTCGCTTTCCTGCCGTTCTTTAACGATTTCAACTGTCAGGCGCAACTGCTCGCTGATCTGGTTGTAGGGAACACTGTACAGATCCGACACGCGTGTGTGAACATCCACCACGGTATTCACCGCGGTCAGCATGTACTCGCGCGCGGGCGACTCATAATCCACGAAAGTTTGCGGCAGCACACGTTCGTCGCGATCGGAACAGTCCACCGTCACTTTGGACTCGTCTTTCACGCGATTCAATCGATAGATGCCCGCCTCAACCGGGACCCATTGCAGCAGGTGGGTGAGCCAGCGCGGAGTAATCCGCGTCATCTGCGGAGCGGTCTTGGTGGCGTTGGCTAGTTGTCTAGCTGCTACGTCGCCTAATGCGGTTTGTACTTCTGGTTCATTGGCCATGCGTGTTCGGATCTCCCTTGGTCCAGTTTTTCAGTCGATGTCGTACGTGGCTGCTTATGCAGCCTGGCTACGAACTGTTCGCTCCACAGGAGCGCCAACCAGGTTGCCCCATTCGGTCCACGAACCGTCGTAATTCACTACGTCCTTGTATCCCAACAAGTACTTCAGAACGAACCAGGAGTGGCTCGATCGCTCACCGATGCGGCAGTAAGCGATGATCGGCTTGCTGCCTGTCACACCTTCGGCGTCGTAAATTGCCTTGAGCTCTTCAACACTTTTGAACGTGCCATCATCGTTGGCCGTTTTGCCCCACGGAATGTTTCGCGCATCGGGAATGTGGCCCCCGCGCTGGCATGTTTCCGGGAGGCCGGGAGGCGCTAGAATCTGGCCACTGAATTCCTGAGGACTCCGCACGTCCACCAGCACTTTCGACTTCGCTTTCACTGCCGCTTGCACATCGCCCAGATAGGCCCGGATGGAAAAATCCTCGCGCGGGGCTGGGTAGTGCGTCCCCTTGAATTCGGGAACGTCGTTGGTTAGCTCGCGGCTTTCAGACAGCCATTTCTTTCGGCCGCCGTTGAGCAGACGGACGTCGGCGTGACGATAGATCTTCAATTGCCAAAACGCCCACGCGGCGAACCAATTGTTGTTGTCGCCGTAAATGACAATGGTGGTTTGCGGCTGGATGCCCGATCGCGTCAGCAGCGACTCAAACTGATACCAAGGCGTGATGTCCCTGCGAACGGCGTCGGATAAATCCGTTTTCCATGACCATGCCACCGCGCCAGGAATGTGTCCGGAATCGTAAGCGGCCGTGTCGACATCCACTTCAACGATTCGAACCTTGGGATCGGCCAGATGTTCGGCCAGCCATTCGGTGCTGACCAGTACCTCGGGATGAGCGTAATCAGGCATGCTTCAAAAGGATCTCCTGGGTGGATCATAGCATTGTCGATAGAGAATATCTAGTATTCAAAAACGAGTGTGATAGAATCCTTTCGAAGAAGGAGATCCTAATGAGCTTGTGGCGTCCAGATCCGACCTTTTATGCCTCTCCGAAATTGGCCATGGCAGCGCCACCGGAGAAGCTGGCGTATGTGGCGATGTTGAATGCGAATGGCAAGCAACGGCCGGATGCGTTGGGCGTTGTGGACGTGGATCCTGGGTCGAACGCTTTCGGGCGGCTGGTTGGCCAGTTGGACATGCCCAATATTGGCGATGAGCTGCATCATTTTGGCTGGAACGCCTGCAGCGCGAGCCTTTGCCCGTACGCTCCACATCCGCACATCGAGCGGCGCTATTTGATCGTGCCCGGTATTAACTCGTCGCGCATCCATATCATCGACACCAAGCCGGATCCGAAGAAACCGCAGATCGTCAAAATCATCGAACCGGAGACACTCGCGTCGCGCACGGGCTACGCGTCTCCGCACACCATCCACTGCGGTCCCGAAGGAATTTATACCAGCGCTCTCGGCGCACCCAATGGCGACGGGCCGGGCGGCATCTTCATCATCGATCACGACAGCTTTGACATCCTTGGGAAATGGGAGCTCGACCGCGGCCCGCAGTATCTGGCCTACGATTTTTGGTGGCACCTCGGGTTGGACACTGTCATCACCAGCGAATGGGGCACACCGAACATGGTGCGGCACGGAATCAATCCCGAGATTCTGTTGAAGGGCGGTTACGGGCATAAACTGCACGTGTGGGATTTACGGAAGAGGCGGCATTTGCAAGAGCTGGATCTGGGCGCTGAGTATCAGATGGCGCTCGAGCTTCGTCCAGCGCACGATCCCACGCGCGCTTACGGATTCCTGGGTGTCGTGGTTTCGCTCAAGGATCTTTCCGCGTCCATCTGGCTGTGGCATCGCGAAGAGGGCAAGTGGGGTGTGAAAAAGGTGATCGAAATTCCCGCCGAGCCGGCTGATCCGGACAAGCTTCCGCCGTTGCTCAAAGGCTTCAAGGCCGTGCCGCCGTTGATCACCGATATCAACCTGTCGCTCGATGATCGATTCCTCTATGTTTCCTGTTGGGGCACCGGCGAGTTCTTGCAGTACGATGTTTCCGATCCATTCCATCCCAAGAAGACCGGATCCATTCACCTGGGCGGAATCGTACGGCACGCCGCGCATCCGCGAGCGCCGAAGGAAGAGCTGAACGGCGGTCCGCAGATGGTGGAGCTTAGCCGGGATGGTAAGCGAATCTATTTCACCAATTCGTTGTATTCGCCTTGGGATGTGCAATTTTATCCTGAGGGCGTGCGAAGTTGGATGGTGAAGATAGACGCGAAACCGGAAGGCGGCATGGAGTTGGACCCGAGGTTTTTCCTGGAGTCGGGCGACTTGCGCTTGCACCAGGTGCGCCTGGAAGGCGGCGACACGTCGTCGGATTCCTACTGCTATTCATGACGTCGATCGCGGCCCTCGGCTGGAATTGGGGCTGGCCGGCGCTGTTTCTGCTGGGCGCCTACCACGGCATCAATCCCGGCATGGGTTGGCTGTTCGCGGTGGCTCGCGGGATGCAGGAGCACGCAACCAGAGCGGTGGCGCGCGCGCTGGTGCCGATCACGCTGGGGCACGCGCTGTCTATCGGATTGGTTGTCGCGCTGGCGGGACTGATTCAGATCGTGCTGCCGCTCGGCTACATTCAGATGGTTGTGGCAGGCGCGCTGATTTCGCTCGGCATCTTGCGAATCCTGCGGCGGCGACATCTTGCGTGGGGAGGAATGCAAGTCGGATTTCGAGATCTCACCATTTGGTCGTTCCTTATGGCGAGCGCACACGGCGCTGGACTGATGGTTCTTCCCATCGTGTTTCATGCCGCGTCGGCCAACGCGATGCCAATGGGGCATGAACATCACATGCACATGGCCAGCATGGAAAGCCCGTGGCAAGGCATCGCGGCGACGCTGGTGCATACGCTGGGATATCTGAGCGTGACGGCTCTGGTGGCGCTGCTGGTGTATCGAAAATTCGGTCTGGCGCTTTTGCAAAAGGCCTGGTTCAATCTGGATCTAGTGTGGGCGGCCGCACTGATTGTTACCGGCTGCGTCGCACTGATTGCGTAGCTCATGCCGGAGAGTGTGCGCTGGCGGGAGAATCGACTGACCATCTGCTAAAATCAAAACCGAGCGCCTGTGAAGGCGTGGACGCCAATAAACACGGGCCACCCTAGCTCAGTTGGTAGAGCGGCTGATTCGTAATCAGCAGGTCGCCGGTTCGATCCCGGCGGGTGGCTCCATCACTTCACTGCAGAGCTGAAAACCACTCGCCCGCCGACCATCGTCAGTGTCGGATGAATGTGCTTGATCTCAGCCGCAGGCACGGTCATGTAATCGCGATCCAACACCACGAGGTCAGCCTGTTTGCCAACTTCGAGGGAGCCGAGCGAATTCTCCTGGAAGAACAAATATGCGTTCGAGCGCGTGTGCGCGATGAGCGCCTCCTCGCGCGTCAGGGTCTCGTCGAGCACTCGGTTGCCTCCGACGTCGAGACCGCTGACCACCCAGCCGAGCGTTACAAAAGGGCTGTAGTGTGAAACGATCGTCGCGTCGGTCCCAAGTCCGAACACGATGCCGCTATCGGCGATTTTCCTAAGCGGCATATGAGCCCCGGCCTGCATCGCCGCGCCGTGTACACCTAGCGTCATGCCCAGCGCCTTCGCGCGCGCGATGTTCGAAGGAGAGATGTCGTACACGTGGCCAAGCGTCCAACGCAGCTTACCGATCGGCTGGACTTTGTTTACTTTTTCCAGGGTGTCAAGCAAATCGGTCACGGCTGAGTTGTTGATCACGTGCTCGTGGACATGAAAGCCGGCATGCGCTGCCGCGGTCGCGAGCTTGCCGTACTCGTTCATGATCTCGGGAGGCCAAGGGTCCTTGCGGGGAGCCAGATCGAAGAACGGTCCATAGAGAACCTCAGCTAAACCAAAAATACCGTACTGGCCGTCGAACTGGTTGGGGTGGCTGCTCTCGATGAGTTCCGCGGCCTTGATCGCTGATGCAGGGTCCGTCGCGTAGACCGGCAAAGTCTCCCACAGTCGAAGCGGAAGCGGTCCCTTGGCGGCGCGCTCGGCCAGAAACTTCGATTGACCGAGACTATAAACGCCGGTGAGTCCAGTTGCGTTCAGCTCGTGCATGAAATCGGTCAGGTTCTGGTCGAGCTGCGCGGGCGAGGGCGGAGGCATCGCATCGTACAAGGCATAAGGCGGCTGGAAGGACACCAAACCCGTGGCATTGCGCTTCGCCCCATCCGCTGGGTTCAAACCGACGGCTTTAAGCGCCAGGCTGTTCGCGTACACCAGGCTATAACCTTCCTGCACGAAAAGCGGATTTTTCGGCGCAACGCTGTCTAGTTCCTCGAGCGTGAAGCCGCCTGGTGCGTCGGCGAACTGCCGTGGTGTCCATCCTCCCTGCACCATGATCCAGTCACCAGGCTTCAGACTCGCGGCCTTGGCAGCGAGAATCCGAAGCGCCTCGCGTCGAGAGCTGACGCCTTCAAAGCGGGCCTGCTGATGCCAGCGCTCGACGGCGCGAGTGAAGTGGAAATGGTTGTCAATCAGGCCCGGAATGACGGTTGCGCCCTTGACGTCGATGATCCTGGTGTTGAGGCCCGCATAGCGTGCCACCTCGGCGCTTGTACCGCGTGCGACGATACGGCCGTTCGTGATTGCGAGCGCGTCGACAACGCGGAAATCCGCATCCACGGTCAGGATCTTGCCGTTTGTGACCACGGTGTCGGCTTTCGGCTGGACATTTTGTTGCGCGAGCACCGCGGGGCTCGTGAGTGCGCCGAGTATGCCACAAGCGACTGCCAGGCTCCTGAGTCCTGTGCGCCGCGTGCGCATGCCGCGTTCGAGGTATGTGATTTTCATGCTCGCATCATCATACTGAACGCTTCGGCTTACCAAGGGACGCTGCCGTTTTTGTCAAAGAAGGCGCCGGATGGGCCATCATCCGGCAGCAGCGCCAGGCGGACGATCGCCACAGCGCCTTCGGCAACGGTTTGGGTTCCCCGGTGCTCGTTCATGTCGGTCGCGGTATAGCCGGGGGCGGCGGAATTGACCTTGATCGTGGTATCGCGCAGCTCATAAGCAAGCTGCACGGTGAGCATGTTGAGCGCCGCCTTCGAAGCGGCATAGCCGAGATATTTGTAGCCGACGAACTGAAACGCGGGATCGCTCGTCTTCGTGAGCGAGCCCAGTCCGCTCGAGACATTAACAACGCGCGCGGACGGCGCCTTCCGCAGCAGCGGGAGCATGGCTTGCGTCACCGCGACCGTGCCAATGAAGTTCACCCGGATGTCTCGCTCAATGGCGTCGAGGCTGCTCACCGAGGGTAGCCCGTCGCCGTCGACGGCGATTCCTGCATTGTTGACGAGAATGTCCAGGTGGCCAAAATCGGACTCGATCTTACTCGCAGCAGCGCTGATGGTAGCGGAATCGTAAAGATCGATCGGAACGTAGTGGACATCCCGATGTTCTGCCGCGAGCTTGGACGTCGCATCTACACCCAGCACTTTGCTACGAGCGCCCATCAAAACGGTGCAGCCTGAGGCGGCAAGTTGGCGTGCCACCTCGTAACCGATGCCCTTGTTTGCTCCGGTAACGAGTCCAATTCTCTTCGTTCCGGTTTTGATATTCGGGGTCATTGCTGGGGATTGCCAATCGAGTCGAGCGACGCAATCGTTTCCGGAGAAAGTTGCAGCGCCGCAGCCTGGAGATTCTCGCGCAGATGTCTTACCGAAGATGTGCCGGGAATGAGAAGTATGTTGGGGGAGCGATGAAGCAGCCACGCCAGGGCGACTTGCATTGGTGTCGCCTCTACGGACGCCGCGGCAGCATCGAGCTCCGCTGACTGCAGCGTCGAGAACCCTCCGAGCGGAAAGTAAGGTACATAGGCAATGCCCTGCGCAGCCAGATCGTCGATAAATCGGTCGTCTCCGCGTTGCGCGAGGTTGTAGAAGTTCTGCACGCACACGATCTCTGTAATCTTCTGTGCCTCGGCCAGCTGCCCGGCAGACACTGTGCTGAGTCCAATATGCTGCACCAAGCCCTGCTGCTTCAGTTCGGCCAGCGCGGAGAGTGGCTCTTCAAACGGCGCGTCATCCGGAGCAGCGAAGCCGCCGAGCCGGAGATTGACCACCTGGATCGTATCGAGGCCCAAATTTCGCAGATTATCGTGCACCGCATCGATAATCGCCTGGCGGGAACGTGCGTGGGGCCAGGAACCCTCGCTGTCGCGGCGCGAGCCTACCTTGGTCACGATGACCAAATTGTCGGGATACGGATGCAGCGCTTGCTTGATGATTTGATTGGTGACGTGCGGTCCGTAGTAATCGCTGGTGTCGATGTGGTCCACGCCCGACGCCACCGCTTCGCGCAGAACCGCGATCGCACCGGGAATATCGCGCGGCGGGCCCCACACTCGTTTGTCACCATCTTGCCCGGCCAGTTGCATGGCGCCATATCCCATCCGATGGATAGCCAGCGAAGTGCCGGCCATCGTAAAGCTTCCACCCAGATTGATTTGTTTTGTCATATTGACATGCCTCCCGGAGTTTGATAAACCGGAGATAGCCTCCGCATAACGTAGATTATCGGAGAGCATCTCCGGTTGCAACTTTTTTTCTAATGACCAGGAAACGTCCACCATCGCCATCTCCCGAACGAAAGCCGCGCAGCGACGCACAACGGAATCGTGAGCGCATTTTGGAAGTCGCGAAGCAGGCGTTCACAAAATCGGGAGCCAATGCCAGCCTGGACGACATCGCCAAGCAGTCTGGCGTTGGGCCGGGAACCTTGTATCGGCACTTCTCCACGCGGGAGGAGCTTCTGGAAGCGGTTTATCGGACAGAGGTCGAGAAATTGGCGCAAGCCGAGCGCAAGTTCGCCGATACACTGCCCCCGATCGAGGCCCTGCGCGCCTGGATGCTCTTGTTCGTCGACCACATCGCGGCCAAGCAGATCATCGCCCCAGCCCTGAATGCGCTGTTGGGAGATCCGAAAAAGGTGTTCGAAGCTTCTCATGCACAAATCTGGCAAGCGATTCGTGCGCTAGTGAAGCGTGCGATCAAGAGCGGCGACATTCGCAAGGATCTGGATGCAATCGATTTGCTGCGGGCTCTGATCGGCTTTTCCCACGTCGCGACCAGTCCGGACTGGCAGGCGAGCGCCCGGCGCCTGGTGGACATACTTATTAGCGGTTCGCGGCCGATCAAATAGCATAATTCTTGCAACCGGAGACATTCTCCGGTAATCTAGTAGGCGGAGACCATCTCCGCTTTATTAATCTCGTGAAAGGCTGGTCAACAGATTATGCGTGTCTTTGTCACTGGTGCTACAGGTTTCATCGGCTCCGCCGTCGTGCAGGAGCTTATTCATTCCGGCCATCAGGTACTGGGTCTTACGCGCTCCGATGCCGGCGCGGAGTCGCTGATTGCCTCCGGCGCTCAGGTGCATCGAGGTGATCTCGGAGACCTGGAAAGCTTGCGCAGCGGGGCAGCGGCGGCGGACGCGGTAATTCACACCGCGTTTATCCACGACTTTTCGAAGTTTCAGGAGAACTGCGAGATCGACAGGCGAGCCATTGCGGCACTTGGCGACGCGCTGGTTGGCACCGACAAACTTCTGATCGTCACCTCCGGGACCGGGATATCGAGCTCGGGGTCCGGGCTTCCCGCCACTGAAAACGATCCGCCGGTCAGTTCGAAAGTGGTTCCTCGTGGTGCCACGGAGGAAGCGGCCGCCTCGCTCGCAGCTCGCGGTGTTCGCGTTGCGGTCATGCGCCTTCCCCAGGTCCACGACACCGTGAAGCAAGGCTTGGTTAGCTATGCGATCCAGGTCGCGCGCGAAAAAGGCGTTGTGGCATACGTCGGCGAAGGACGCAACCGCTGGCCCGCGGCGCATCGCTTCGATGCCGCCCGCCTCTATCGGCTGGCGCTGGAGAAAGGAGAAGCAGGCGTCACTTATCACGCGGTCGCCGAAGAGGGCATACCTATCCGCGAGATTGCGGAGGTGATCGGCCGCGGCCTGAAGTTGCCCGTTGTGTCACTGAAACCGGAAGATGCCGGGAAACATTTTGGCTGGCTGGCAGCGTTCGCTGGAATGGATATCCCGGCCTCCAGCACGCGAACGCGCGAAAAACTGGGATGGAATCCGACGGGGCCCGGACTCATCTCCGATCTAGAGAACATGCGCTACTACCCGGCCTGAAAAACAAGGAGGAAACTACCATGCAAGACAAACCTGTCGCCCTAGTCACTGGGGCCAACAAAGGAATCGGTTTTCAAATAGCGAAGGATCTCGCGGCGCGCGGCTTCACTGTGCTTGTCGGGTCGCGCGACTTTGAACGTGGCGAGGAGGCCGCCAAGAGCGTCGGAGCAGATGCCCGCGCTCTCCAACTGGACGTCACGAATCAGGCCTCGATCGCCGCGGCGGCAGAGCGCATCCGGAGCGAGTTCGGCCGTCTCGACGTGCTGGTGAACAACGCCGGCATTTCGCATGTGGGAAAGCTGAGCGGGACGACCCTCGAGGAAATGGCGAAGGCAGGCCGCGCGAGCGTTGCGTCTCTCGACGAGGTGCGCGCGGTGTTCGAGACCAACGTGTTCGGCGTCATCGCCGTCACGCAAGCGATGCTTCCACTCCTGCGTGAAGCGCCCGCGGCCCGCATCGTCAACGTATCGAGCGCCGCCGGCTCGCTCGCGAGGAAAGCGGATCCGGCCAATCGAAGTCCCATTATGTTCAACGTTGTTTACAGCCCGTCCAAGACTGCTCTCAATGCGATCACGCTCGCCTTCGCCTCGGAACTCGAATCGACTGGCATCAAAGTGAACGCTGGGTGCCCAGGCTTCACCGCGACGGACCTCAACAACTTTCAGGGCACGCGCACGGTGGAACAGGCCGCACGTGAACCTGTGCGCCTGGCGCTCCTCGACGCGAACGGTCCGACTGGTACCTTCTCGAACGAGGACGGCCCGCTCCCGTGGTGAGGATGCTCTATGTCTGCGCTGCGATCTTGAATTTCAACTAACGGTGACGACCGCCCTGGGCCCAGCGGCATAGCCCAGCCGGGCTTCGGGATTTTGTTTGCGACTTTGTTCCATCGCCTACATCCAATGGGCGTGGGTGCGCGCACCCCTGGCCGCGGGTGCGAAAATCGTTAGGAGGAAGTGGTTTTGATGTCAGCCGCAGTGGTCATTGGACTCGAGGAGCCCACACCCGCTCGATACGAGGCGTTGATGCGGATTTCGAACTCTATCCGCGCCCGTACGGAATCCGAGGATCTATTTGACATTCTGGTACGCGAACTCGGAAAGGTGATCCGATTCGATGCCATTGCACAGTTCGAATCCGCGAGCAAGATCCGCTGGCATTACGGGCCGGTGTGCCGGGAGCCGCAGCACCAGCCTGGTGAAGAAGACGGCGAAACGTTGCCCGCTTATGTCTATCGGACACAAGAAACAATCGTGCTGGACAGCTGGGAGATGGATGGCCGTTTTCCCATCAAGTCATGTAACATGCGCGAGACTGGGTTGCGATCCCTCTGCGCTGTTCCTCTGACGACAGCACATCGCAGACTTGGCAGCCTGATCATCGCAAGCGTCCAGCCGGAGGCCTACAGTCCGGAAGAGGTTCGGTTCTTCAGTCTGGTGGCCGACCAGATCGCTCTGGCGACCGACGACGCCATTAACTTCGCTAATTCTCAGAGGGCGCAGGAGCGATTGCAACTGCTGCTCGACCTAACCAATCGCGTAGCGTCTCACCTCAACCTGCGGGAGGTTCTGCGCGAAATCTCGGCGCAGATTCGCGGGGTTATGCAGTGCGACGGCGTTGGAATTGGCCTTCCGTGCCCCGAGGACGGCAAGTTTCGGATCTATGTCCTCGATTTTCCGAACGCCCCCGCGGATCTTGAAGAAGGTTACGAGCCTGACGATGACAACCCGGTTGCGGCGGTGTTTCGAACCGGTGTGCCGGCGCTCCTGACAGAAGACGAATTGAAGCGATTAAAGATCGCGGTGGATCATGGGATTCGATCTTCCGTGCATGTTCCGCTGACTGGCCGCGGCGGAGTGGTTGGAGTGCTTTCGCTTGGCGCACTCCGCGAGGACGCCTTCTCTAGCGACGATCTGGCATTCCTGACTCAGGTTGGCCGGCAGTTGGCTCTTGCGATCGAAAATGCTCTCGCCTATGGCGAAGTTTCCGAACAGAAGCAGAAACTGACGCTGGAAAAGCTGTACCTCGAAGACGAACTGCGCAGCGAGGGCCAATTCGAGGAGATCATCGGTCGTAGCGAAAGCCTGCGGCGCGTGCTGGATCAAATCGCGACAGTCGCTCCGACTGACTCCACGGTACTGATTTATGGCGAAACGGGCTCGGGCAAGGAGTTGATCGCGCGTGCCGTTCACAATCTCAGCACCCGCAAATCCGGAGCCTTCGTGAAATTGAATTGCGCCGCGATTCCTACCGGACTGCTCGAAAGCGAGATGTTCGGGCATGAGCGCGGCGCGTTTACCGGCGCAATTTCGCAGCGGATCGGCCGCTTTGAACTGGCCAATCGCGGCACCATTTTTCTCGACGAGATTGGTGATATCCCGCTCGAATTGCAGCCCAAGCTTCTGCGCGTCCTGCAAGAGCGCGAGTTCGAACGTCTTGGTTCGACACGGACCATGCGATCGGACGCGCGCCTGATCGCAGCTACGAACCGCGACCTGGACCAATTTGTCGCTGAGGGTAAGTTCCGCTCGGATCTGTATTATCGGCTGAATGTATTTCCGGTCCGCGTCCCGGCGCTACGCGAACGGCCGGAGGACATCCCGCTGCTGGTGCGCCATTTTGTACAGCAGTTCAGCTGGCGCCTGGGCAAGGTGATCGACGCCATTCCCGCAGAAGTCATGACGGCCCTGACGCGCTATCCGTGGCCAGGCAATATCCGCGAGCTGCAGAACGTCATTGAGCGGGCTGTCATTCTTACTAATGGACCCGTCCTGAGCGTTCATATCGACGATCTGCATGTGCCCAGTCCGCCGGCCGCGCCATTGAGCACTCCCAATGGACACGCGGCTTCTACGCCGATCTCCGACGCATCTCGTCAGGATTTGCGTTCGGCGCTGGAGGATTCCGAGCGGCAGCAGATCGTAGCCGCACTGGAGAAGTCTGAGTGGGTAGTAGCTGGTCCAGAAGGGGCCGCAGCCCGTCTGGGCTTGAAACGCTCAACGCTGCAGTCGCGCATGCGGAAGCTCGGGATTCGCGTCTCGAGAACTGGCGCCTGAGTTTAATGGCAGAAGGCTGTAGTTCTCAGCCAACAACAGAGCTTCTTTGGCGCTTCAGTGGCCGGCTTGCTCCGCCGCTGGTCCTCGGGCGAATTCTTGCCGGCGAGGTTGGCAGCCAGTTCGCGCAGCCCGATCGCTTGCGCCTTGCGGATCAATGTGGCATCGGCATCCAGCAGAGTGGCTGCTTCTGCCGTCTGTATGCCTTCGAAAACCAGCAGTAGCAATGCGGCTCGGGGAAACAGATCGATCGCGAGCAGGGCTTGTTGGAGCTCTGCTTTTGTCGTGCCGGGACTGAGCGACCAGTTGCGCTGCGGCGCGGCTGAACCCTTCGCCAAACCAGTGCCGCGCGCGAGCTTCGTCCGGCGCGCCGAATCGGCAAGCTCACCGTGAACTGCGGTCAGAGCTCTTCCGATAATAAGCCGCCGCTGCCAGCCCCGCATCCAGTCCGAAAACAACGGCTTCGCATAATCCGTGGAGACGGCGGCATCGGAGGCGATTTCGATACTGAGATCCTGGCGTCCTGTTAAAAGAAAAGCCAGCCAGTACAGATCGGCGACATCGTTAGTGCTGTCGTATTTGTCTTTTGTGGTCTCGCTGGTCATTGCTATTGCACCTTGCGCTCGACACTGCACTTCGGCTTCCAATCCATTCCGATTGAAAATCCAGGATTTCCCCTTTCTCTGCAGCGCCTTTATGCCGCGCGACCGGCACGTGCCGAAGGATGGGCGGAACTTTCGGCAGCCGGCTGACATCGCTAACGACCCGATAACCTTCGGCACTTACCGAAATCTCGGCCCCATGCCGGTAGCCCGGCAGCGATTCGGCCCTCCGATTTTGCGAACGCCCTTGAGAATGAGCGTCAAGACTTCGGCAGCGAAGATGCCCATTGTCGAACCCGAAAAGGCGTTGCGATATGTTTCGAGTCAGTTATTCCGATACAGCCGACGGGCAGCATTGGAGCCTGCATGGGCGACTCGCCGGTCCGTGGGTAGATGAATTGCGATCGTGCTGGAAATACGCGCGCGACCAAGCGCCCCTGGCCCGAGCGATCGTCGACCTTAAGGAGGTCACGTTCATCGACCAGGCGGGTGAAGATCTCCTTGCCGAGATGCGAAGCGCCGGCGCTGAACTCATCGCCACGGGAGTGAAGCATCAACATTTGCTCGCGACGCTGGACCACCACAAAAGCGCATTGCGGCACGGGACGGCGCATGAAGGAGGGAACAAATGAACAACAAACGCAGAATTCAGATCGGCGCTACAACCGTGTTCGTTATTGCGGCGATTGTCTTAATCACTTTGATCCGGGAGAAGAGCACGGCCGCGGCCACGCCGCCACCGCCGCCGGAGGTTCAGGTTGCGGCGGTCGAGCAGCGTGATCTTCCGGTCCGCCACGAATGGATCGGCACACTGAACGGGCTGGTCAACGCGGCCATCAATGCGGAGGTGACCGGGTATCTTCTGCGGCAGGATTACGCCGAAGGCTCTTTCGTCCACCAAGGACAGTTGCTCTTCGAGATCGATCCGCGGCCCTTCCAAGCCGCTGTCGATCAGGCTGCGGGACAACTCGCGCAGTCGAAGGCGCAACTCACGCAGGCTCAGGCTGTTCTCGTCCAGTCACAGGCGCAGCTTCTAAGCGCTGAGGCGAATCAGCGCAAATCGCAGCTCGATCAGGAAAAATACACGCCGCTTTTCGAGGATAAAGCAGTCACCCGGCAGGACCTCGACAACGCCGTCCAGACCAATCAATCCAACGTGGCGCAAGTAGCCGCCGCGAAGGCGCAAGTGGAGACTTCGAAGGCGCAGATTGAAGCCGCAGCCGCCGCAGTGAAAGCAGCCGAGGCTAATCTCGAAACGACAAAGGTGAACCTCGGCTTCACCAAGCTGACATCGCTGATTGACGGGATCGCCGGAGCCGCAACCGTCCAGGTCGGAAACCTGGTCGCCCCTGCGAGCCCCGCAGTCACTACGGTATCGACGCTCGACCCGGTCAAAGCGGTCTTCACCGTAAGCGAGCAGGAATATCTCAGTCTCGCGCGGGCCGATGCGCTTCATCGTCTGCAGTTGAACCTGATCCTTGCCGACGGGACCACGCATCCAAAGGACGGCCGGTTTTCTTTTGCTGATCGCCAGGTGGACCCCAACACCGGAGCCATTCAGATGACGGCCCTGTTTCCAAATCCCAACAACATCCTGCGTCCCGGCCAGTACGCCATGGTGCGCGCCGTGATCGGAGAAAACAAAGGCGCTCTGCTCGTTCCGCAGCCGGCGGTGAACGAGCTTCAGGGCGGCTACGAAGTAGTCGTCGTTGGTGGTGACAACAAGGTGGCGACGCGGCAGGTTCAGGTCGGCGAGCGCGTGGGAACCATGTGGGTCATCACCAGTGGACTGAAGCCGGGCGATCGTGTCGTGGTCGAGGGCCAGCAGAAGGTTCGGTCCGGCATGCAGGTGCAGCCGAAACCATACCACGCCAGTTGACGGCGCCAGCTAACGAAAGGAGCCAAAACCAGTGTCCAATTTCTTTATCAGACGGCCCATCGTGGCGATGGTCATTGCCATTCTCACAGTCATCGTCGGCGTGGTCATGACCGTGACTCTGCCGGTGGCACAATTTCCGAACATCGCGCCGCCCGAGATCCGGACGACGGCAACCTATGTCGGAGCGGACGCGAAAGCCCTGGAGCAGGCCGTGGCCACGCCGATCGAGCAGCAAATCAATGGCGTCGACAATCTGAATTACATGTATTCGGTCAACGCGACGGGCAGTAACAGCACGACGTTATTCACCGATTTCGACCTCAAGACCGATCCCAACATGGATCTGATCCTGACGCAGTCTCGCGAGCAACTGGCTGCCGGTCAGCTTCCGCCCGAAGTGAATACTTACGGCGTGACGATCAAGAAGGCCACCACCGCTCCGCTGATGCTGGTGGCTCTCTACGCACCCCGCGGCACACACGACGCGACGTTTCTCGCCAATTACGCGTACATCAATTTGAACGATCCGATCGCGCGCTCTTATGGCGTTGGTCAGACCCAGATTTTCGGAGCCGGCCAATATGCGATGCGGCTGTGGGTAAAACCTGACCAGCTTGCCAAACTGAACATCACCGTGACGGACATTGTCAACGCTATTCAGGCGCAGAACACGGTGAACCCGGCCGGGCAGGTGGGCGGCGAGCCTGCTCCCGCGAAGCAGCAATACACCTATGCCGTTCTGGCTCAAGGACGCCTGACGTCGCCCGAGGAATTCGGCAATATCGTGGTTCGCGAAGCTCCCAATGGCGGCACGGTGCGAGTGCGGGACGTCGCCCGGACAGAGCTGGGAGCGCAAAGTTATAGCTTAGCCGGCCGCCTCAACGGCAAGCCCAGCGCGATTCTCGCCATTTATCAATTACCGGGTTCGAATGCCGTTCAAACCGTGGCAGGCGTGCGCAAGCTGCTGGCGCAGATGAAACAGAGTTTCCCCGAAGATATCGACTACGCCATATCGCTCGATCAGACGCAGCCGGTTACGGAAGGCATGAAGGAGATCGCCGAGACTCTGGTGATCGC
>DATHMO010000092.1:0-20719 GCA_035486995.1 Bryobacteraceae bacterium | reverse complement strand
CAACCTGCTCGCGAAACAGATTCTGCGCGCTGCGGCAGAAATCGGCATCAGAGTTGCACTATTGCGAACGGCATATGTGCGGGCGGGTTGGCGGAAGAAATTGGAACCCGGTCAAGCCAGGTTCATCACGCAGCAGCCCGAGGATTTTATCGCCGATACCGATGCACTGGATGCATTCGTCGGCAAGGAAATTCCAAAAGGGCGTGCGTGGCTTGGCGTAGCGCCTCACAGCATTCGCGCTGTGCCGCGCGATTATCTGCTTGAAGTGGCCAATTACGCACGAGCGCGGCAGTTCCCGATTCATATGCACGTCGCCGAGCAGACGGCGGAAGTTGACGCGTGCCTCGGTGAATACGGTGCGAGACCGGTTGAGTTCCTGGATCAGACTGGCATTCTCGGCCCCCGCTTCACTGCGGTCCACGCAACTCATATCGATGAGGGCGAGATTGCTCGATTGGCCCGTCACCGCGCGACCGTTTGCGCTTGTCCCACCACGGAGCGCAATCTTGGCGATGGCATTCTGGCGGCGGGCGATCTCGAAGCCGCGGGCGTGCCGATCTGCCTCGGTTCCGACAGCAATATCCAAATTGATTCCATGGAAGACGCCCGGCAGCTCGAGTACAACTTGCGGCTATTGAAACGCGAGCGTGCGATTCTGGCGCCATCGTCCGAGCGAGAAAGCTTGGCCGCCGCTCTTTTCAAAACAGCGACCGCAAATGGAGCGGCAAGCATCGGCGCTGATGGAGGAAGCCTCGAAACCGGCAAGCCCGCCGACTTCTTCACCGTGGATCTCAATGACATTTCGATTGCAGGAGCCGACCGCGAATCTCTGCTCAGTCATGTTATCTTCGCATTGCAGCGCACTGCGATTCGCGAAGTATTCGTTAGCGGCGAAGCCGTCATCCGAGAGGGCCGTCACGCGGACCAAGAGCAAATCATCCAGCAATTCGCCAAGTTGCAGCAACGCTTGTGGGGGTGAACAGAGTGAAAACGGTCAGTGACATTCTGCTCGATCTCGTCGCGATCCCTTCCGTTTCATCGATGGCCAATCAGCCGGTGATCGATCACGTCCTGACGTTCCTCGATCCGGCCTTTTGGACCATTGTTCCCTACACCTACCGCGATAGCGTGGGTGTTGAGAAATCGAATCTCGTCGCGATCACTCGGAATGCGGCCGATGCGCGGGCCGAATTGACTTTCGTTTGCCATACCGACACCGTGCCATACGAAGAGAGTTGGACCGATGCTGTTCATCCCGCGATTCGGAATGGCAACCTCTACGGGCGCGGAAGCTGCGATGTCAAGGGCTTTCTCGCGTGCGCGCTGACCGCTCTGTCGCAGGTGGGTCTTCAGTCGCTCTCGCGACCCCTTGCGCTGGTTTTGACCGCCGACGAGGAAGTCGGATGTGTCGGTGCGAAACATCTGGTTCAGAAGAGTGCGATTCGTTCCCGGTACGGCGTCATCGGCGAACCTACCGGCTTGCGGCCGGTTCGTGCAGGCAAAGGATATGCTTTGGCGGAAATCACGATTCGCGGCAGGGAAGCCCACAGTGCGTTTCCAGCGGAGGGTCGATCGGCGATTTATGACGCGGCGCGCGTTCTTGGCAGCCTCGAAAAGCTGGCGCAAGAAATTGCGGTCAAGCAAAATCTGGATTTCGATCCCCCCTTCACAACGTTGAACGTCGGACTGATCCGTGGCGGCACCGCCAAGAACATCATCCCCGGAGAGTGCCGAATTACCGTTGAATGGCGGCCGATTCCAGGTCAAGATCCCGCCTGGGTGGTGGGGCTGCTGCAAGAAAAACTCACGGAATGCGCCCTTCAAAGACCGGGACTTGAAGCCACGCTCGAGGTCTTGCGCATGGACCCTCCCTTTGAGCCAAGTGCTACGCAGAGCCTGGTTGCGCTCGTGGAATCCGTTCTCGATCGAGCGGCGACTACGGTGGCGTTCGGCAGCGAAGCGGCGCACCTCCGGCACGCGATCGACGAGATTATTGTGTTCGGTCCGGGAGATATGACGACGGCGCACAAGACCGGCGAATACGTCCCGCTATCCCAGCTAGATCAATGCGTGGCTGTTCTCAAAACCCTGATTGAACGCCTTTGCAAATAGCCTACTGCAGGCGCGGCCATTCTTCGATTTTGACTCGTGCAATGAACGTCGCGCCTCCTTTGCCGTCCGAGCCAAATATCAGCGCCTCGCCATCCATCAATCCCGATGTCCACTGCGGGAAAGCCCGGCTCATGTTCGGAAAATGGGTGACGACAATCATATTGGTGCGCGAAGGAAGCTCTGTGATCTTCTTCTTGAGCCATGCGGCTTGCGCTTCAGTTGCTCCCTGCATGCTTTGGCCGCCGTCACCCAGTTCGGGCACCAGCCGCGGATCGGGAAACTGAGCGAGACGCACTGTTTCCAGCGCTCGATAAGTCGGGCTTGTGAACACGTCGCCGATCGGAATCTTCAGCCGGCGCAGAGCTTGCCCCATAGCAATCGCGCTAGCGCGGCCAGCTTCGTCCAACTGCCGTTCTCGACTTACATTGTCCGCGTTGGCGATTTGCGAATCGGGTGCTTCGCGCGGCGAACTCGCATGGCGCATGACGATGACATAACCACCCTGCTGCAAAGCCTTCACCAGCGCTTCGCCGGACAAGGTCTGTGCGTGGGCAGTCCCGGTGAAGAACAAAACAGCTGTCACCCAAGCGAGAGATCTCATGAAAATATCCGAGTGTTGCTCCGAGCTCGCTACCGTTCCCCGCCACATGACCACGCTCGGGCATCCGAACGCCGCACTGATTATTCTCCCTTATACTGAACGGATGCGGAAAGCAGCTCGATTCTCATTCTTCCTGATCGTCGGACTATCGCTGGCGCAGTTCTGTTTTGCCGACGACAGTGCGCGCCTTCTGCGCGTGGATCATTACGTTCGCGTGCATTCCACGGTGCCCGCGATGACTGGCCAACTCGCACAGATCTATGTGCGCGAAGTGGTGCAGGCCGGCGTCGCACTGCGCGGACCGGCTTCCGATCGCGTTGCGGTATTCGTTCACGGCGCTGGCACGCCCGCCGAAGTTTCCTTCGACGTCCCCTACCAGGACTACAGTTGGATGGCATACCTGGCGCACGCGGGCTTCGACGCGTTTTCCATGGACATGACCGGCTACGGGCGCTCCACGCGTCCGGCTCCGATGAACGATCCCTGCAATCTCTCGCGCGACCAGCAGGCCGGCTTCATCCCCGGGTTGATTTCCGCGCCCTGTTCGCCCAGCTATCCACATCCGTTGACCACCATCGCATCGGATTGGAACGATCTGGGCGGCGTGATCGATTACGTGCGGTCCCTGCGTCACGTCGATAAGGTGAGCCTCATCGCGTGGTCGCTCGGCGGTCCGCGAGCCGCGGGCTACACGGCGCGGCATCCCGAACAGGTGAGTCAGTTGGTTCTGCTCGCGCCGGCCTACAATCGAGCGGGTGCAGCCGATCCGCCCGCGCAGCTGCCGGCTGATGGAACCACCATGACCTCGCAATCCCACGATGAGTTCACCGCCAACTGGGCGAAACAAACTGAATGCCGCGATCAAGTGGACCCGGCAGCGAGCGATTCCGTCTGGGAACAGATGACGGCTTCCGATCCTGTGGGTGCAACATGGGGCACCGGCGTACGGCGCGCCCCGCAAGTGACTACTTGGGGGTGGAATTCGGCCATCGTCGCCAAAACGACAACGCCGACGCTCATGGTGACGGGCGAATTCGACAAGCAAGTGCCGTCCGACCGTGTGCGCGACCTGTATGCAGACCTCGGCGCCGAACGAAAAGTCTTCGTCGAGTTGGCCTGCTCCTCGCACAACGCCATGTGGGAGAAGAATCACTTGATCTTATTCAAAGCATCGGTAGAATGGCTGACCCGAGGCACTGTAAGCGGCATGCAAACGGGCATGCAGAAGCTCGGGTACTAGCGTAGGACCCCCGGCCCTTGCATGCAAGACGATTTTGGGATAATATTCATACGGGCACTGCGTGGGCAAAATCAGGAATCATATTGTTGTTGCTATAGCTTGCGCGGTGGCAGGGATGCCGATCGCGTTCGCACAGACCGCGCCAACTTCATCGGCGTCGGCGAATCGTGCGCTGCTCGACAAATACTGCGTCACTTGCCATAGCGACCGCGCCAAAACCGGCGGTTTGACGCTCGAAAAGCTCGACGTGGCGAACGTCGCGGCCAACGCCGAGACTTGGGAAAAGGTCATTCGCAAGTTGAGCGTGGGGGCCATGCCCCCCTCGGGAATGCCCAAACCAAGCCCCGCGGACGTCAGCGCGCTTGTATCATCTTTAGAGACCTCGCTCGACAAAGCGTACGCCGCGAATCCCAACCCGGGCCACGCCACACTGCACCGTCTGAATCGCACCGAGTACACAAACTCCGTTCGCGATCTTCTGGGCCTCGATGTAGACGCCGCCTCGCTGCTTCCGCCCGACGACGAAAGCTACGGGTTCGATAACAATGCCGATGTGCTCGGCGTATCGCCCGTGTTGCTGGAACGCTATGTGTCGGCGTCGCGCAAGGTGAGCCGGTTGGCGGTTGGCGATCCCACGCAGGGCGCTGTTGCGCAAACCTTTCGCGCGCGGCCCGATCTTTCCCAGGATAAACGCGTGGAAGGCATGCCGCTCGGTACGCGCGGCGGCTTGTTGATGCATTACAACTTCCCGCTGGATGGGAAATACGTCGTCAAAATTGTCCTGGCGCGCAACACCGTCGACGTGATCCGCGGCCTGGAAGAAGCGCACCAGATTGAAGTGCTGGTGGATGGAGCGCGCGTGTTCTTGGCTTCCATCGGCGGAACGTCCGACACCGAAGCCCTGGTGAAGAACCCGGCCGAAGCCCGCATGATGATCGAGTCGCGTTTGCAGGCGAGGGTTCCGGTGAAGGCTGGCCCGCGGACCGTCGCGGTCACGTTCCTGCAAAAGGACCAGGCCGAAGACGACTACATCCTCGAGCCGTTTATTCGCACCACGCTGGACCCGGTGAATGAAGCCGGCCTTCCGCACGTGGATCAAGTCGTGATTTCCGGACCGTACAATGCCACCGGTCCGGGCGATACACCCAGCCGCCGCAAGATCTTTGTATGCCAGCCCGCGAGCGCGAGCCCAGCAAATTCAGGCGATGACGTGGGCTGCGCCAAGAAGATTCTTTCGACTCTCGCCAAGCATGCCTATCGCCGGCCGATCACGCCCACCGACATGGAGACGCTGCTCAGCTTCTACCAATCGGGCCGGAACCAGGGTGGAAGTTTTGACGCGGGGATCGAGCGGGCTCTGCGGTTGATCCTGTCGAGTCCCGAATTTGTTTTTCGCTTTGAGCGCGATCCCTCCACCGTCGCTGCAGGCTCGTCCTACAAGATCGACGATCTCGAACTGGCGTCGCGTCTTTCATTCTTTCTGTGGAGCAGCATTCCCGATGACGAGTTGCTCGATCTCGCAGCTGCGGGCAAACTCAGCAATCCGGCCACTCTCGATGGCCAGGTGCGCCGCATGCTGGCCGATCCGCGCGCGCAAGCGCTCGCGACCAATTTCGCCGCCCAATGGCTATATCTGCGCAACTTGAAGAATTTCGCTCCGGATCCGAATGAGTTTCCCGATTTCGACGACAACCTGCGCGTGTCCCTGCTCACCGAAACGGAGATGTTCTTTGGCAGCGTCGTCAATGAAGATCGCAACGTTCTGGACCTGCTGAACGGCGATTACACGTTCGTCAACGAACGGCTGGCGCGCCATTACGGCATACCGGACGTCTACGGTCCGCGCTTCCGCCGCGTTACTTTGACCGACAACGCGCGCCGCGGATTGCTGGGGCAGGGAAGTGTTCTGACCGTGACCTCCTACGCCACCCGTACTTCGCCGGTGCTGCGCGGTAAATGGATTTTGACCAATATTCTCGGCACTCCGCCGCCGGCGCCGCCGCCCAACGTGCCGGCCCTCAAGGAGAACAACGAAGGCGGGAAGATCCTGTCGGTTCGCGAGCGCCTGGAAGAGCATCGCAAGAGCCCGGCGTGCGCCAGTTGCCATAAGATTATGGACCCGCTGGGATTCGCGCTCGAGAATTTCGACGCCATCGGCCAGTGGCGCGCGAAGAGTGAAGACGGCGCGCCCATCGACGCGTCGGGCGTCCTGCTGGATGGATCAAAGGTTGACGGACCCACCTCGCTGCGCGCGGCTTTGATGAGCCGTCCCGAGGTTTTCGTCACCACGTTGACTGAGAAGCTGATGACGTATGCGCTAGGACGCGGCACCGATTTTAGCGATGAACCGTCGATCCGGGCGATTGTAGCCCGCGCCTCCGCCGACCACTACCATTTTTCGGATCTGATCGCGGGCATCGTGAAAAGCCCCGAATTTCGTACCAAGCTCAAGACCGCGCCGGACGTAGCCAGCCCGCCGGTAAAGACCGCGTCACTATTGCAAGAAAACGCAAGTCATAATTAATTAAGGAGCCGTCGACCATGATGATCGTCACCAAGAAGCACCTGTCGCGCCGGGCGATATTGCGAGGCATCGGAGGCGCGGCCATTTCCCTCCCGCTGCTGGATTCCATGATTCCGGCGCTGACGGCCCAAACCAAGACTGCGGCTAATGTTACGCCCCGGCTGGGGTGTGTCTATGTCCCGCACGGCGCGGTGATGGACAAGTGGACGCCGGTCGGCACTGGCGCGGACTTCGAGTTCGGCCCCATCCTGAGCGCACTGCAGCGGCATCGCGAGAACGTCATCGTGGTCAGCAACCTGTCCCACCACATGGCCGAAGCGTTGGGCGACGGCGGCGCGGACCACTCGCGCGCTACCGCCACATGGTTGAACGGTACCCATGCCAAGAAGACTGAGGGCGAGGATGTGCGCGCCGGCACCACCATCGATCAGATGGTGGCCCAGAAGATCGGCCAGAGCACGCGCTTTCCGTCGCTTGAAATCGCCACCGAAGACATGACCGGGCTGATTGGCGCCTGCGACGTCGGCTACAGTTGCGCCTATATGAACACGATTTCCTGGAGTTCCCCCACCACGCCGCTGCCCATGGAGATCAACCCGCGTGTGGTCTTTGAGCGCCTGTTTGGCGAAGGTGGGACGCTGCCCGAACGCCTGGCGCGCATGGATGAAGACAAGAGCATCCTGGATCAGATCACCGGAGCGGTTCCACGCCTGCAAAAGGGGCTGGGCGCGAAGGATCGCACGCGCATGAACGAGTACCTGGAGAACGTCCGCGAGATCGAACGGCGTCTGCAAATCGCGGAAAAGAGCGCGGGCTCGCAAATCTCCATGCCGAATGCGCCGGTGGGCGTGCCGGATTCTTACGAAGAGCACGTCGGCCTGATGTACGACATGATGGCCCTGGCTTTTCAATCCGACGCCACGCGCGTGTTTACGTTCATGATGGCGCGCGAATTAAGCCAGCGCAGTTACCCGCAAGTGGGTGTGCCCGACCCGCATCATGCCACCTCGCACCATCAGGACAATCCGGAGAAACTGGCGAAGCTGGTCAAGATCCAGAATTATCACCTCACCTTGTTCGCGAAATTCCTGGACAAGCTGAAGGCGACCCCCGATGGCGACGGCAATCTGCTGGATCACACCACGTTGCTGTACGGAAGCTGCCTGAGCAACAGCAACATTCACAATCACAATCCGCTGCCGACGCTGCTGGCGGGCGGTGGCGCGGGTACGCTGAAGGGCGGTCGCCATTTGAAGAATCCGGAGAACACTCCGATGGCCAACCTCCTGCTATCCGTGCTGAACAAGATGGGCGTACCGACGGAAAAGGTCGGCGATAGCACCAGCGGCATCGCGGACGTTTAGGAGACTGCCATGCGTTCTCTACTCGCCGGAGTCGTGTTCGCCGCCGCTGCGTTCGGCGGGACAACCACCGAAATCGCCGACGTCGCGATGAAGGGCGACATGGATTCGCTCCGCACGCTCGTCAAACAGCATCCCGGCGACGTGAATGCCGCGCTTCCCGATGGCGGCACAGCCTTGCTCTGGGCGGCTTACTGGAACGATGAAGCAGCGGTGAAGGCGCTTCTGGCTGCCGGCGCGAATGTGGACACGGCTAATCGCTACGGCGTCACGCCGCTGGCCCAGGCCTCGACGAACGGGAATCCGCAAATCGTGGAAGCGCTGTTAAACGCCGGCGCGGATGCGAATACTTTTCAGGCCGAGGGTCAGACGGCTCTCATGAGCGCGGCCCGCTCGGGCAGCGCCGAAGCGGTGAAAATCCTGCTGGATCACGGCGCTGAAGTGAACTCCAAGGAAAGCTGGCGCGGGCAAACGGCGCTGATGTGGGCGGCCGCGGAAAATCATCCGGCGGTGGTTCAGGTTCTGGTGGACCACGGCGCCGACGTGAATCTGGTCTCGTCCGTATTCGACTTCACCGGAATGAAGGTCAAGCCGGGCGACGTGCCGATGCACTTCCCCAGGGGCGGATTCACGGCGTTATTGTTTGCGGCGCGCGGTGGATTCACCGAATGCGCCAAGATCCTGCTCGATCACGGCGCCGATATCAAGGCGGCCGATCCGGACGATACCAGCGCCCTGGTGCTCGCCATCATCAACGGCCATTACGATACAGCCGCGTTTTTGCTGGATCGCAAGGCCGATCCGAACGCCGCCGATTCCATGGGACGGGCTGCCCTCTTCGCCGCCATCGACATGCGCGACATGTATGGCAGCAACCGGCCGGCTCCCAAAGATTCCAACAAAGTCGATCCCATGGATCTGATCAAGATGTTGCTCGATCATGGCGCCGACGTCAACGCCAAGCTCGCCAAGCTGATTCCACCCCGCGCCGTTCTCGATTTTCCGGACATGATGATGGGTGAAGGCGCTACGCCGTTCCTGCGCGCCGCCAAGTCGGCCGACATTCCGTTGATGAACCTGCTGCTCGAAAAGGGCGCCGACCCTAAAGTTGTTACCAAAGCGGGTGTGACGGCTCTGATGGTCGCGGCCGGGATGAACCACTCTCCCAGCATTCGCGGCGGGGAGCAGCCCATCGAAGCGATGAAGATTTGCCTAGCTAAAGGTGTGGACATCAACGCCGCCACCGATAAGACCCTCAACACCGCGCTACACGCCGCCGCCGGTCAGGGGACCGACGACATCGTGCAGTTCCTGGCCGACCATGGCGCCAAGCTCGACCTCAAGGACAACAAAGGCCGTACGCCGATGGAGGTCGCGCTCGGGCTGAAAGCCGATGCCGTAGGCGTTGAGGTTCATCAGTCGACAGCCGACCTGCTTCGCAAACTGATGGGTCCGGCAGCCCCGGCAACTACCGCTTCCGCGGCAACTCCGGCACCCGCACCAGCAACCAACCCTACGGCGCGCTAAGCTCTCTACGCGGCTTTTCGCGCTCTTCCCAGTGGCCGTCGATTTTGCCGCGCCAGGGTATCGGACAGGCGATGCACCGCCCGATGGTAACGCGCCTTTGCGGCTGCCACCGAGATCGAAAGCCGGCGGGCTGTGTCGGCGATGTTCAATCCCTCCATCGATCTGAGATGAATCAAATTTTTGTAGTTCGGATGCAGCGACCCGATGGCCTTCTGCACCCGCCGCGTGGTCTCGTTTTCCTGATACTGGCGGAAGGGTGAGTCCTGGGACGTCCCGCTCGCCAGCCGTTCCAGTTCTTCAAATTCGAAATACGAGGTCCGGGAACGGACTTCTTTCCGCCGCTTGGTCCGCACCTCATTGATGGCGATGCTCATCAGCCAGGTCTTGAATTTTGACTCGGCGCGGAAATCGGCAAAGTGAGTGAACGCTTTTATCACCGTCTCCTGAACGATATCTTCGGCGTCAAATTGGTTGCCGACCATCCCGAAGACGAAGCGATTCAGCGGGAGCAGGTTGGGTTCGAGTAGTTGGGTAAAATCTTGCGAGTTCGGCATGGCGCAATCCATAGTGCACCTTGGCTTCCGCGCGTAACTGATTGATTCTTAGAGCGCGGCTGGCTCGGTGTGTCGAACGGCCGACCCGATTACCGTTGGGTTTCGTCTTTTACCTGGAGCACAATCTTTGCGGGCCTGTGGGCTTTCATAAGCGATTCACTCCAAATCCCGCCGCCGTCAGCCCGCTGAGAATGAATTGGACCGCGATGGCCATCAGCAGCAGTCCCATGAATCGCGTCAGAATGTGGATTCCCGTGTCGCCCATGCGCCGTCCCAGGCGATCGGCGGCCGCCAGCGTCCAGTAACAGAGAATCGCCGTCACCCCTACTACCGCAATGATCGATACGCTGTGTTGCCAGCTCGCCGATTGAGCCATCAGCGCCATCACCGTGGAAATCGAACCTGGTCCGGCAAGCATCGGAACGCCCAGCGGGATGATTCCGACGTCGTCCTTCTCCATGGCCTGTTGGGTCTCCGAAGGAGTTTCCTTGGTTTCGGAGCGCCGCGCTTGCACCATGTCGAGACCGATGAGGATCATGATCAATCCTCCGGCGATGCGAAACGCCGGCAGAGTGATGCCAAACATCTTGAAGATCAGGGTGCCGCCCAATGCAAAACCCGACAAAACCAGGAAGCAGGTCCAGGCCGCGCGTCGTGCCATGTGGCGCCGCTGGCTCATCTCCGCATCCGACGTCAGCGCCAGGAAACTCGGGATGCAAGCGATGGGGTCGACGATAAAAAACACCGAGCTAAACGCCAGCAGTATGAACTGGATGTGTTCTTGAATGGAAGCAATCATGGGCAGCTGCCGCCGGATCCACCCATATGGTACCGTCCAAACGTGCGATACGACTTTCTCATCGACAGCTACGCCACCGAGCGCGTGAAGGTGGTGAGCGTATGGAGCATGTTTCGTGACGATCAGCTGGAGGTCCGTCCGAATGCATCCGATAACCGCGGACGAAGCGTCCACGAGCATATGGTGCATCAGTGCGTGAGCGAGGACTTTTGGTTCCGCACCATTCTCGGGATCGACGTCCAGGCTCCTCCGCTGCCGGCTCGCGAGGCTCGCTGGGAGTTCATGGAGCGTTATGCCGAAGACAGCGCCAAACGCCTCTCCAGCCTCCAAGCAACCGCCGAGCCTTGGTGGGAAGAGATAGTGACCTTCTTCGATGTTCCCCGCACCCGCGCCTGGGTGATGACGCGCCGCATGACACACACCGCGCAACATCGCGGGCAATTGCTGGCCATGCTCCGCATGCTCGGCCACGATCTGCACAGCACCTACGGGCCAACCGCCGACACCGGAGGATTAATGCAGAACCGCGCTCCCACGATATACGCATATCGGACGTTGGATTCAATGTTAGAAGGCGAAGCGCACGGCGGCAGGAAATCGGCTTTGCCCCCTCGTCCGGATCTGCCGGTCACCGAGCGGCCGTGATCTTCAGTGCAGCAGCCAATAAGCGAAAGCGGCCGTGGCCGCCAGTCCGATCACAACTCCGATCACGATGGCCCGCGCCCACTTCGGCGTTTCCTCGCTTACGGCTGGTTCTAGCGGATTGATGTCCACTTCGTCGATCGGCGGCGGTTGATCGGGAGCGGCCACGATAACGATTGGTTCCCGCGCCGCGCTGGCGTTCGCCAACAGCGCAAGAGCTTCTTCGGGTTGCACCAGCGAAGTTTCCCCGGCGAATTCGCGAATTCGCTCTTCGATGTGCTTGAGCAGTTCTTCCGGCGCTTGCGTCAAACGCTGGCGGCCGAGTTGGGGCAAGTCCCTTAGCACTTCATCAACACTGATGGGCACCAGCGGCTTCACCACGTCGTAGCCCAGCACATCCGCCAGACGGCACGCCACGTGCACGATGCGCAGCACGTCCAGCTCGGTTCCTTCGCAAGCGTCATGATGGCGTCCGGCGATCACGGCCATATCCGCCGGCAATCCCCAACTCTCCGCCAGCATCCGGCCTGCTTCCGCGTGGTGCACGCCGAACGTTTCTTCCTCAAAGTCCAGCAAATCCAGGCAGCGCCCGGCGGACTCGCGGATCACGCCCTCGTATTCGTCCGGATACGCCACCAGCAGTCCCAGCCGTCCGATGTCGTGCATGATGCCCGCCGTGAACGCCACGCTGGTAAACATCTCGCAGGCGATCGCGATTTCCTCGGCCAGCACCGCCGTCGCGATGGTGTGCTGCCAGGAGCGCCGCAGCGCCTCCGTCTTGGGCGCGCCTCCCACATAGGCGGCCGTGGCGTGGGCCAGTGTGATTTGCCTCGTCAGATCCAGGCCCAACAGAGCGACCGCGCGACGTGCGCTGGTGACATCGGTAACGAACCCGAACGCGGCGGAGTTTGCCCGCTGCAACAATCGCGCTGTGAAGGTGGCGTCGCTCGAGATGAGGTCGGCCACTTCGTTGCTGTCGACCGCCGGGTCTTGAAGCAGCTCTAGCAGCTTGGCCGCCACCGGCGGGAACGGCGGCACTTTCTTCAGACTGGCTGAAATGGTCGCGGCGGACCTCTCCATGTATAAACCTTTGGATCTTCTATCGTCAGTTCCCTCTTACGACATTAGGCCTTTTGTTTCAAACATTTCCGAGGGCGGGCGGTGGCCGGAAACTGAGCCGTGACCGTGAGGAAGCGGTTACTTCGTCGGGAGCACCAATTCGCAAGGCTGGGGATCCCATTTCGATCCGTCCGGCTCGCGGCGGAAATGGTTGCTCACCACCCATGGTGCGTTCAAATAGCGCGGGTCTTCCAAAACTTGCGTCTGCACTAGATATTCCGCGCCATTTGTCTTGTGAATATCGTAATATTCCGTAAGAACCGCGTTCGCGCTGAACGGAACTCCGTTATTGCGGATATATCCGGGTTTAATGCGCGTCGTCACCACCTTTAAAGTTCCGCCCAGCTTACGCGTGTCGGGGGGCGGTGGCGGCGAGGCCATGCTGGCGTCGCGGAACCCGGGTGTATTTGGATCTTGCGCCGAAATCTTCGACGTGTACGCTCGAATCGACTGCGGCGTTTGCCACAAAGCGACCGAAGTACCCTGCATGCCCGGCTCCCCGGCGCCCGTGATCGCGCCAAATTGGAACAGCCGAGTTTGTTTACCCGCGTCGATCTCCACCTTGATCGCGGAATCGTTCGCCCACGTGATGTGCAGCCGTGCGGGCTCGCGCATGATGTTCGGAGCGCCGTAGCTCAAGCACTGTTTGCCTTCCGCGATGTCCCTGGCCGCGTCCCAGGTATCGGCCACGCGTTTTCCTTCGGCATTCAATGGAATGCTGTAATAATCGCCCTTCGGCGCGTTCAACATGCGATACCGCCAGTCCTCCGTCACCAGCGCGACCCAGTAGCCTGTGATATCGATCGGAGCATTTAACTGAGGTGTCGCATTAGTCTGCTGAGCTTTCAGCGCGAGGCCTGCCAGAACGACGACGACGGCGGTCCACCGGAAGGTCATTTGGTTTTCAAGCTCCTATACACGGCCTCGATGAACATGTCCCCGGTCCACGCGCTCGTGCTGTAGCGCCGATCGTAGTCGCGGCTCAAGCGCGCCGCCCGTACCTCATCCAGCGTCTTGCCCTTATGCAGCATGTCTTGCACGCGGTCGCGAATAATGGTCAGCATGTCCCGGTAGTCGGTTACATCGGCCTGATCGCACAAGCGGCCGAATCCAGGAATCACCATGGTGCCGCCTTCCTGCATGGAGCGCGGGACGGATAAATCCAGAATGTGGTTCAGGGCCTTGATCTCGCCTTGAATGCTTCCGCCTCGTTGCAGATCGATTACCGGATAGCCCGTAGTGAGAAAGATGTTTCCGGCCACGATGACGTTCGAGCCCCGAAACAGCACGATACTGTCGCCATCGGTGTGCGCGTTCTTCTCGGCGAAAAGCTGGATCGCCTCGCCATTAAACGCGAAACTCTTCTCGTCCAGAAATGTGAGAGTCGGCCACGCGCCCGATGGCACGCCCGATCCATTGCGGGTGAACCGCTGCAGCACGTTGTCCTGCGCGAATAGTGCGATTTCGGCTTGTGTCTGGAAATTCCTGGACGTTTGCGGCTTCAACAACGCTTCGTTGGCCCCCATGCGATCTGCGTCCGGGCCGGTAACGATCATGAAGCGAACCGGCTCGCTCGATAGCTTGCGGATCTCCGCGAGAATCGTGTCGCGCAACTGCGCCGGGCCGGTATCCACCAGCAGCACTCCATCGTGCCCGGGGTCCTTTCCAACCTGTATCGCAAGGTTGCCCTGCGTGCTGGCGAACATGTACACGTTGCCCTGCACATGGCGCACTTCGTATTCCTGCGCGAAAACTGCGGGGGCCACAACTGCCGCCGCGAGAAGGAACGCGGCCAACTTCATTTCGCGTGCTCCTGCTCGAACTGCACGTCGAACACTTTGGCCCGCGGGATTACCATCTGCTTCACCTTCTTGCGATATTCCGGGTACATGGTCTCCGCTCCGCCTCGGCTCGCTTCGAACGGCACGCCATATTGCTCGGAGAACTCGTGGATCACGGTATTGGTGCCCGGCAAGTGATGCGGCACCCAGCCGTACGGCCGCGGAATTTCGGGGACGGGCAGGCAGGCGCCATAGCCCGCGATCGGCGAGAAAACCTGATACGGATTCCATACCCAACTTTCCGTGCGCACCAGCGGCTCGGTCAAATACACCGGATCCGAGGCGACAGTAGTCAGCGTTAGATACTTGTCGTGCAGGTCGAAAAACTCGACCAACGTAGCTTCATCGGAAAATGCGATGCCATTGCGCCGTAAATAGCCCGATTTGATGTGCGTCGTCTCCACGCGCAAGGTGTCGCCTTCCCACGCGCCCGTGGAGAAGCCGGCCCAGGTGTGCGGCGCGAATTGCGATGGATGCGCGCGGCCGTCCATCCAAATAGTACGCGGACCCGTATATGTGCCATCAATGATGTACGCGATGATTCTGCCCGACTCGGGATCGTTGACGGTCGTGATCTTCAGGCCCGTGGGCGCTCGCATGGCGTAAATAGCCGAGTGCGGGATGCATTGGTGCTGCAGCACCGAAACAAGATCGCCGTCCCATGTATCGGCGCGCAGCCGCGCATCGTCGTTGATCGGGATGCCCAGGTAATCGCCCGCCGGCGAACCCGGATCGGTGCGCTCCAATTCGTCTTCGTGGTACATCGCGGTCCACACGCCGGTCGGATTGAAGCCCATGCCCCCTTGCGCAAACACGGGTGCGCCAACCAGGGCAGAGATCGCAACGAGCAAGGGAAAGCGACAAGCAGCGTGGCTCATATGTCCAAGCGCGTATTGTATAACAGTCGCGAAAAACAGGGAACGAACGCGGGCGGCGCATCGTACCTTCCCAGTGGCGAACTCTGTTCGCGCCAATGGCGAAGCTTGTCCGGGCCGCTTCCAGCGATACTGAAAAGAATCCTATGCCACGATTGCAAACTGCGGTCTTAACCCTGTTGTTGCCCCTGCTTCTGATCTCGGGCGCCTCGGCTCAATCGGAAATCAGCGTGCAGCCGGCCACTGGCGGCCTCGGTTGGCTAACGCATCCCTACCAGCCGAGAAGCGTGCCCGCCATACGGCTTGCGAATTCGCCCCGCCTGGATTCGTTGATACGCGCCGGCAATCTGTACCTCACCGCGGGGGACGTGGTCGCGCTCGCGATCGAAAACAACATCGATGTGGAAGTGCAGCGCTACGGGCCGCTGCTCGCGAAAGAAGTGCTGCGTCGTGCCCAAGGTGGCGGGGCGTTGCGAAGCGTGGGAGCAGCAGTGGCCGCGGGCCCGCAGAGCGTCAGTCTCGAAGGCGTCAGCGTAAACAATTCCGGCTCGGTCGCGCTCTCGTCTGGTACCGGCGTAAGTTCGGGCGGCGGCATCGTCACGCAGTTGGGCCCCAGCATTCCATCGCTCGATCCGTCGCTGTTTGCGCTCGCCAGTTTCCAGCACGCCAGCATCCCGCAAAGCAACACCGTTTTGACCGGCACCGACGCACTGATCCAGGATACGCGCAACTTTCAAGTGCAGTACGCGCAGACCTGGGACTACGGATTGAGCTGGCAATGGACTTACGCCTACAGCCACTATCACCTCAACAGCAGCTTCTTCAGTTGGAATCCCTACGCCACTGGCGACCTCGATCTTCAGATTACGCAAAACCTGCTGCAGGGTTTCGGAAGCGCCGTGAACGGCCGAAACATCCGCGTTCAACGCAACAACGTGAAAGTCAGCGATCTGCAATTCAAACAGCAAGTGATCACCACTGTTGCCGCCGCGCTGAATTTGTATTGGGATCTGGTGGCCTTCGGTGAAGATCTGCGCGCCCGCCAGCAGGAGGTTTCCACCGCGCAACAGCTACTTGAGGACAACAAAAGGCAGGTGCAGATTGGCGCTTTGGCGGAGATTGAAATCACGCGTGCAGAAGCCCAGCTTTACTCCAGCCAGCAAGACCTGGTAGTCTCTCAAACCAACCTGCAGCAGCAAGAGATCATTTTGAAGAACGCGCTCTGCCGCAACGGCATCTCGGCCGCCGGTCTGGATAATATTCACATCGTTCCGCTCGACAAGATCGAAGTTCCCGCCAGCGACGAAATCCGTCCGGCACAGGATCTGATCAACGAAGCGCTCGCCAATCGCGGCGAAATCGCGCAAGCCCGCCTCAACATCGAAAGCAACGAGATGAATCTGGTCGGAATCAAGAACTCGCTGAAGCCGACGCTGCAAGCTTTCGCCGAACTAACCAACAACGGCTTGGCGGGCGAGCTTACGGCCGTGGGCGCCGCGCAACCGGGAGCCTCCTATCTCGCCGGCGGGTACGGAACCTTGCTGGCTGAAATCGCGCGCCGCAACTTTCCCAATTACTCCGCGGGACTTTCGCTGAATATTCCGCTCCGCAATCGCGCGGCCCAGTCAGACTATGCCACCAGCCAGCTCGAGCTGCGCCAGAACCAGCTCAACCTGCGCAAAAACATGAACCAAGTGACGGTGGACGTGCAAAATGCGGTCATTGGTCTCGAACAAGCCCGCGTGCGCTACGAAGCCGCATCGAAATCGCGCCAGCTTCAGCAGGAGACTCTGGCGGCCGATCAACGCCGCTACTCGCTCGGCGCAACCACCGTATTCCAGGTGATCCAGGACCAGCGCGATTTGGCCTCGAGCGAGAGCAGCGAGACGCAAGCCATGGCCAACTACACGCACGCGCGCATCTCACTCGACCAGGCCTTGGGGACAACGCTCGACGTGAATCACATCTCTATCGACGAAGCGCTGCGAGGTCAGCTTGCGCGCGATTCGGTGCTGCCTTCGACGATTCCAGGAGGCCGGCAATGATCCCGCGCAAATCCCTCGCTATCGCGCTGTGCCTGGCGTCCCTCACCTGGGCCCAGGACGTTCCAACCATCCAACCCGTTCGCCCGGAAGCCCCTGTGATTTTCCGCCCGTACCTGCCCGTCACCGTCCCGCCCGTGCGCTTGGCCAATTCACCGCGCCTGCTGGAGCTAGTGCGCGCCGGAGCCCTGTATCTAACCGCGCAGGATGCCATCGCACTCGCGCTCGAAAACAATATCGATATCGAAGTCGGCCGCTACAATCCGTTCATCAGTGAATGGCAGCTGGAGCGCGCTCAAGCGGGCGGTGCATTGCCGGGAGTTCCGAGCAGCGCATCGCAAGCTGGATCGGTGGCCACCGGCCAAGGCGTGGCCGGAAGCCAGGCAGCCGCTGGAGTAAGCGTTCCAGGCGCCAGTGCCAACGTCAACAAAAACTCCAACGCCACTATTTCGCAAATCGGTCCGGTCACTCAGAACCTGGACCCCATTTTTCAGGAGACCGCTACGTTCAGCCATACCAGCACTCCGCAGCCCGACCTGTTGCAGAGCCAGGTGCTCAGTCTGATACAGAACACGCGCGGGTACACCTCAGGTTTCCAGCAAGGTCTGCTGAGTGGCGGCATCGCCAGTGTTAGCTACAGCGAGCATTATTTGAACGAAAACGCGCCCACCGATGTGCTGAATCCCACCGTCGCGCCCAGCGTCAGCGTTTCCATCCAGCACAATTTCCTGCAAGGCTTCGGCGTCGCGGCCAACGCCCGCACCATCACGGTCTCGCGCATGAATCTGAATACCACCGATCTGAATTTTAGGACGCAGGTCATCGGGATCGTGAGCCAGGTTTTGAACCTCTATTACACGCTGGCTGGCGACTATGAGGATCTCCGCGCGAAACAATCCGCGTCTGAGACCGCGCAAGCTTTTCTCCGCGATGTGAACCGGCAAGTAGAAATCGGGTCGTCCGCGCCAACCGACGCCATCACCGCTCAAACGCAGGTTGCCACCACCAACCAGGCCGTCGTGGATTCCGAAACTGCACTCCGCCAGCAGGAGTTGTCGCTCAAGAACCTGATCAGCCGCACCGGCGCCGCGGATCCGGTGCTTGCGAACGTTCGCATCGTGCCTATCGATCCCATCGAAATTCCGCCCAGCGACGATCTTCCTCCGGTCAGCGAAATGGTCAAACAAGCGCTCGCCAATCGCGCCGATCTGGCCTCCGAACTAGCCGGCGAAAAGGCCAACGAAGTAAGCGCTCTCGGCACCAAGAATGGCATCCTGCCCACGCTGCAGGGCATTGGCGTTGAGAGCCAGGCTGGATTGGCCGGCGCGCCCAAAACAGTCACGTTCGACGGATTCGTTGAACAATCGGACCCGCGCTTCAGAGGTGGACTCGGCAACGCCCTCAGCCAAGTATTCCAGCGTGATTTTGCGACCGAGATCGCGGCCGTCTTCTATCAGGAGCCCATCCGCAACCGCCAGGCGCAGGCCGATTACGCCATCGATCTGTTGACGCTACGGCAAACCCAGCTCGGCAATCGCAAGGATCTGAACCAGGTGGAAGTGGACCTGCGAAACAGCGTGGTCACGCTACAGCAAGCCCGTGCCCGCTTCGATGCCGCGCTCCAGAACCGCGTGCTTCAGCAGCAATTGTTCGAGGCCGAGCAAAAGAGATTCCAGCTTGGTGCATCCACGCCCTATAACGTCGCGGTGCAGCAGCGCGATCTGATTTCGGCGCAATCCTCGGCAGTGGCGGCGCTGGTTGCCTATAGCACGGCGCGCGTCACGCTCGATCAAACCTTGGGCGCCACGCTCGATCGCAATCACATCAGCATTGGCGAGGTGAAAACGGGAAGAATCTCGCGCCCGTCTTCGCTACCCGCTTCCGTGCCGGGGCTGCCAGCTTCCGTGCCAGCGCGTCCATAAAAGGCGATATTCTGGAACCCAGTGGCAAAATCCGGCGTAATTAGACTGTAGCCCCATATGGACCTCCGCATCGAGCATCTCTCCAAGACCTACCCCAACGGCGTCCGCGCTTTGGACGACGTTTCGCTCACCATTCCCCGCGGCATGTACGGCCTGCTCGGGCCGAACGGCGCGGGCAAGTCTACCTTGATGCGCACCATCGCCACGCTGCAGGAGCCCGACAGCGGCCAGGCTTGGCTCGGCGACATCGATGTTCTGCGCCAGAAGGACGAGGTTCGCAAACGGCTGGGCTATTTGCCACAGGACTTCGGCGTCTATCCGCGAATCTCCGTCCAGGATATGCTCGATCATCTGGCGATGCTCAAGGGGTTCACTCATCGCCGCGAGCGCCACGAACTGGTGGAATCGCTGCTCGTTCGCACCAATCTGCACGACGTCCGCAAGAAAGCGCTCTCGGGATTTTCCGGCGGCATGCGGCAGCGCTTCGGGATTGCACAGGCGCTGATCGGCAATCCGCAGTTGTTGATCGTCGATGAGCCAACCGCCGGCCTCGATCCCGGCGAACGCAATCGCTTCTACAACCTGCTCTCGGAAATCGGCGAGCACGTCATTGTTATTCTTTCAACGCATATCGTCCAGGATGTGATGGAATTGTGCACCAACATGGCGATCATCCACCAAGGGCGCGTGCTTTTCGCGGGCGTTCCCGAAGATGCCGTTAGCGAACTCAGCGGCAAAATCTGGCAAAAATCAATTCAAAAACCCGACATGAAGGAGTGCGCCGAGCGTTTCCGCGTGATATCCAGCAAGCTGATCGCCGGACGTCCGCTGATTCATGTTTACAGCTCCGATCCCCCGGGCGACGGATTCCAACCCGTACCCGCTGACCTGGAAGACGTGTTTTTCTCCCGCATCGCCGGATTGCAGTAAGAGGCTGCCTCAACTATGCTGGCCCATTTTTTCAGCTTCGAAGTTCGCTACTGGCTGCGCTCCTGGATGCTCTGGATCTTTTTCCTGATCATCGCGCTGCTCATCTTCGGAGCCACCTCGACGGATCAGATCCAGGTCGGCGGCGCGCTCGAAAACACCTACCGCAACGCGCCGTTCGTGATCGAAAATTACTATTCCATCACCAGCCTGCTGACGCTGTTGATGACGGTGGCTTTCGTGAATTCGGCCGCCTCGCGCGACTTCTCCTCCAACACCAGCCAACTCCTGTTCGCCACTCCGCTCAAGAAATTCGATTACCTCACCGGGCGCTACTTGGGCTCCACGCTGATCGCTGTTATCCCAATGCTAGGCGTTTCACTTGCGGTCCTGGTAAGCAGGTGGATGCCCTGGGTGGACCCGGAACGTTGGGGACCAGTAAATTGGCAAGCCCATCTCTACGGGATTTTGATCTTCGCGATTCCCAACGCGTTCCTCATCGCCGCCGTGATATTCACCATCGCCGTTCTCACGCGCAGCACCGTGACGTCGTTCCTGGGCGGCCTGGTGCTGTTGACCGGCTACGGCGTCGGCCGGGCCCTCACCACCGACATCCAGCATGAGACCTGGGCC
>DATHMO010000091.1:0-9641 GCA_035486995.1 Bryobacteraceae bacterium | reverse complement strand
CGCCCCGTTTCCACGGCAGCCCAAATCGCGACGCTCGCCTCTGCATGGGGTTGCCGGTCGAGCAGAACGTCCAGCGCGACGTTCGTATCCACCAGCAGCCGTTTCATCGGTACTTGGTCGCCAAATACCGCTTGTAGTCCTTCACGTCTGCCTTCTTAAGGATGCCCCTCACCGAACGTAGCACCGGCGTGTCGGCAGATACGCGAGTGGCCGGCTCGGCCACAACTGCAGATAGATAAGCCTCCACCATTTTCGAAATCGACACGCCGTGCGCCTTCGCATGGCGCTTGGCCCGCGAGATCACCGTATCGTCCACGCTGAGTGTGAGCTTCGACATCTGTACGTATCATATCAAATGATCAATACGTACACATCATCCCTCGACACCAATCACCAGCCGCCAGCCACTGCTTCCTCCGCCGTCTCAACCACTTCCGCCTCACCGATCGCTCGCCGCCACCAACCCGCTGCTACTCTCATCCCGATGCCTTCTCACACGCTTATTCCTCTCCCCCCATCGCACTCTCTACTGGCTTCGTTTCTCCAAATTCAAAAAACGCCGCTCGTGCGCACAAAACTATGCTTGATGCGCCACCTCCTCCAGAAAAATTCTCGCCCCACCGCAAACCACCAGCCACCAACAACCAAGAACCAACAACGGCCACCGTATATAATTCCAGCATGCCCACCGATGAACAGTTCCGCGCCCTCGAAAAGAAAGTCGACGAGCTTACCGCCCACGTCTCGAACCTCCAGGACATCCAAGCCGTCCGCGACCTCCAATTCAAATACGGCTACTATCTCGACAAGTGCCTCTACGACGAAGTGGTCGACCTGTTCACTGACGATTGCGAGGTCCACTTCATCGGCGGCATCTTCCGCGGCAAGGCCAGCGCGCGCCGCCTTTATTGCGACCGCTTCCGCAAGAATTTCACCGGCGGTCACAACGGACCCGTGCAAGGCTACTTGCTCGATCACATGATGCTGCAGGACATCATCGATATTTCGCCCGACGGCAAACTCGCCTACGCCCGCCTCCGCGTTTTCATGCAGGCCGGCCGCCATCACGAATACACCGACGAATCGCACATTTTGCGCCAATGGTGGGAAGGTTCGCTCTACGAAAACGTCTATGCCAAGGAGAACGGGATCTGGAAATTGAAGGTGCTCAACTATCGCCCCGTCTGGCACGCCGACTTCGACAAAGGCTGGTCCTACACCAAGCCCAATTACGTGCCTTTCTATTCCGAAACATACCCGGCCAATCCCACCGGACCCGATGAGCTCGAAAAGCCCACCCCGCCGCTGTGGCCCGAAACTGACGTTTTCCCGTTCCACTATCCGCACCCGGTCACCGGCAAAGAAGTGAAGCTTTCTCCGCCGCCCAACATCACACAGAAGGTGGCCACGAAATAAAAGTTCATGGCAAAGCCTTTCCCCAATACGATGGACTTCGCGGGCTGGAACGCGCCCTCCCGCATCGAGTGCGACATCTACGATCTGGTCACCGAAGGCGAAGTCCCCGAAGAAATCGCGGGCTCCTGGTATCGCTCCATCCCCGATCCGCAATATTCGCCGATGATGGGCGACGACACATTCCTGAGTGGCGACGGTATGGTGAGCCTGTTCCGCTTCGAAAACGGTCACGTCGATTTCAAGATGCGCTACGTCAAAACCGAGCGCTGGAAGGCCGAGCGCGCCGCGCGACGTTCGCTCTACGGCCTGTATCGCAATCCCTTCACCGACGACCCCAGCGTCCAAGGCAAACCGCGCAACGTTAACAACACCACGCCGATTTATCACGCCGGCAAGCTCCTCGCGCTCAAAGAAGACAGCCACGCCATGGAGCTCGATCCCCACACGCTCGAGACCATCGGCGAGTTTGATTACGACGGCAAGCTGAAAAGCCAGACCATGACGGCGCATACGCGCCTGGCACCCGACTCGGGCGATCTCTACTTCTTCGGCTATGAAGCCGGCGGACTCGTCACCAAAGACGTCGCGTTTTGCGTGGCCGACAAAAGGGGCAACCTCGTGCGGGAGGAATGGTTCGAAGCGCCCTACGTCGCGCTGATGCACGATTTCGCCGTCACGCGCGAGCACGTCATCTTTCCCGTCTTCCCCATCACCTCCGACCTCAACCGCATGAAAGCCGGCGGCCACCACTGGGTCTTCGAGCAGGACAAAGAATCGTTCGTCGGCATTCTGCCGCGCGATGCTCACGTCAAACACATGCGCTGGTTTCGCGGCCCCGCGCGATCCTCGTTTCATTTCATGAACGCCTATAGCGAAGGCAATCGCGTACACATGTATTTCGGCGTCAGCAAAGTGCCGCCGTTCCCGTTCATGCAGAAGGCGTCGGGAATTAACCTTCGTCCCGATCAAGTCCGCATCGGATTCGTGCGCTGGACTTTCGATTTATCGAAACCCGACGACACTTGGGAAGAGACCGTGATCGGCCCTTCCGGCGACATGCCGCGCACCGCGATCAAGGATCAGATGACCGATTTCGAGATCGGCTATTACCAGACCTTCGATCCGCGCAATGCCCCGCAGAATGGACCGCCTCCCATCGCCGGACCCGTCGGCCCGGGATTCAACACCATTGTCCGCATGGAAGTGAAAACCGGAAAGTACACCACGCTCGGCCTCGGCCCCACCGTCACGGTGCAGGAGCATATTCATATTCCGTCCAAGAAACCCGGGCACGAAGGCTACCTCGCATTCGTCTGCGATATGCACGATCAGCAGCTGTCCGAAGTCGCCATCGTTGAAGCCGAGCACATCGAAAAGGGGCCGATCGCACGCATCAAAGTGCCGTTCCGCCTGCGCGTACAAGTCCACGGCAACTGGGTGCCTTCGGAAGAACTTTATGGCTGAAGTAATCGGAGCTTACTTAATCGCCGCGCTGCTCGTCGCCGTGGTGTTTGTCATCGCGTTCGTGCTCGGTCTCGCGATTCGTGGTGCCCGGCCGTTCCTAAACATCATCGGCATGGTGATTATCGCCATCGCCCTACTTGAAAAGGCCGGCTGGACGACGCGTCCCTGGACCGCTGGCTCACCCGCCGCTGCTTTCAACGACACGCTGTTTCGCATCTTGTTGTTAGTCGGCTTCGGACTCTTGTTCGCGTCCTGGTCGATCGCAATCCGAACTCGCGATCGAAGATAATCACTTCTTGAAATGCTCGTGATTCGGCGCATGGTGCGCTGCGATCGCCACCGTAAATCGCGGATGATCGCCACAGTGCTTGCACGCGGGAAACGTTTCGCCTTTCACCATCGTCACTTGGTGCTTGTCCTGATGCACGCCATCATGCACCACGTCGTAGATTCCGGATTTGGGGCAGAGATCGCCCGGTTTGAATTGATCCATAAGCTCCCACTAAGCTCGCGCGGCCGATTCGCCTAACGCCGGGTGCGGCGCGCTTCGTTCCTCGACACCCTCTTTTCTCCGCGGCGGCGTTGCCGCGAGCAACAGCAGCGATCCGGCAAAACACAACCCCGCGATCGAATAAAACACCGGCGTATAGCTTCCGAATTTGTCGAACACGTAACCCGCCACGAACGGAGCCGAGGCACCGATTCCCGTTTGAATCAAAAGCCACAGCCCGATCACCGCGGGGTACGCTTTCAGCCCGAAGTAATTCATCGGCGCGCCCATCATCGATACCAGCGTTGCGCCCCATCCGAATCCCAGCAGAATCGGGAATGGATAAAGGTCCGCTTTGCTCGTCGCATGAATGACGAGAACTATTCCCAGTCCAAATGCCGCCATCGCGAAAGCCCAGATGTAGCGCGGTTCAATGCGGTCGCCGAAGCTGGCCAGGAGTTTTCCCATGAGCGTCGAAATCGCGAGGATCGACATCGCCATCGCAGCCTCGTTCGTTGAATGCCCCAGGTCTTTCAAGTGCACCACTCCGTGGCCTTGAATCAGCGAAAAGCCGCAGCTGATGCCGATGGACGATACCAGCATCAGGATAAATGCGCGCGAGACGATCGCTTCTTTGAACGTCCAGGCCTCTGTAGTGACAAAGACTCCCTTGGGCCGTTTTTGTCCCGGAGCGAGTTCAGCCCCGGCGCCGCCGTCCGGCGCTTGGCCTATGTCGGCGGGCTTTTCTTTCACCATGAAAATCACTAGTGCCGCTCCGATTGCCGCGAGCACCAGAAAGATCCACCATCCGTTTCGCCAGTTTCCGTTCGAGTTCGCGATCACGCGGCTGAGAACCGGAGGCAGAATGAATCCGCCGATTCCGCCGCCGCTGTACATCAGCGACAGCGCCAGCGCGCGTTTCCGGACGAACCATTGCGCGATTCCCTGTTGTTCGGCAATCGCTCCGCCCGCGCACGATCCGAAGCCGATCAGGATTCCGAACGAGATTACGGCTTGCCAACCGGTGTGAACGAACAGCGCCATCGAAAGAGCGCCCAGCATCGCGGAGCAGCTTCCGATTACGAGCGTCAGTCGAACGCCGATCTTGTTGACCAGCGCCGCCACCGCCGGCCCAGGCAGCCCTACCATCAGCATGTAGAGCGAAAACGCGAGGCCCAGCATGGTGCGATCGAGATGCAGATCCTTCGCCATGGAGGCGTTGATAACGCTCTGTCCGTAGGTGGGAAATCCAAGGTTGACGAGATAAATAAACCAGAACGCCGCTAGCAGCTTCCAGCCGTAGAATGCCTTCTTCTTCATGGGCAAGCTCCTCTTTACAGCAAAGCGCCTTAGTGCTTATACCATATAATGAGGCAACGAAAAATGTCCCAGCACTATGCAGATCTGAAACTTCTCATTGGCGGCGAATGGACGCCGAAAGACCATCGTGAACATGAACCGGTGATGAATCCGGCCACTGGTGAATGCATCGGCGTGCTGCCCCACGCATCGAAGGCCGATCTGGATCGCGCGCTCGATGCGGCCGAACAGGCCAATCCAGTGTGGCGCGGCATGTCCCCGCAGGATCGCGGCAAGATCCTGAAACGCGCCGCTGATTTGATGCGCGAACGCGTTGAGCACATCGCACGCATCGCGACTATCGAAGAAGGCAAGAACATCCATGAGGCGCGGATGGAAACCAACATCTCGGCCGACACTCTGGAATGGTTCGCCGAGGAGGGCCGCAGAGCCTATGGCCGCGTGCTTCCGCAGCGGTCGCCAGGAATGCGCATGACCGTTCTGCGCGAGCCGGTTGGTCCGGTGGCGGCGCTAGCACCGTGGAATTTTCCGGTCGGCAATCCGTGCCGCAAACTGGGAGCCGCGCTGGCTGCGGGATGCCCGTGCATCTTAAAACCGGCCGAACACACGCCTGCATCGGCGCTCGAAGTGGGCCGTGCATTGATGGACGCTGGATTGCCGAAAGGCGTGATGTCGATCGTCTTCGGCGTGCCCTCACAAATCTCCACGCACTTGATCGCGTCGCCCATCATCAGAAAAGTTTCCTTCACCGGATCCACGCGCGTAGGCAAGCAGCTGATGAAGCTCGCGGCCGATGGCGTGAAGCGCACCACGATGGAATTGGGTGGACATGCGCCGGTGATCGTCTTCGATGACGTGGACGTCGAGACCGTGCTCGATCTTTCGGCCACATCCAAGTTTCGCAACGCCGGCCAAGTGTGCGTTTCGCCGACGCGCTATTACGTGCACGAGAGGATTTACCAGCGTTTTGTCGACGGATTCGCCGCGCGCGCCAGTTCCTGGACCGTGGGTGACGGCCTGGTCGACACCAACAAGATGGGGCCGCTTGCGCATTCGCTGCGCTTGAACTGGATGGAGGAAATGCTGACGGATGCCAAGAAACACGGCGCGCATTTCGATGCCGGCGGATCGCGCATTCCCGGCCCCGGCTATTTCTGGGAGCCGACGGTGATTTCCGAAGTCCCGAACGAAGCGCGCATCATGAACGAGGAGCCGTTTGGGCCCATCGCGATCATCAATCCCTTTTCCGATTTCGGTGACGTGATTAAGCAAGCGAATCGTTTGCCCTACGGCTTGGCCGCCTATGCTTTCACGCGCTCGAATCGAACTGTGAATCTTTTGGGCGAACAGCTGGAAGCCGGCCTGGTCGGCATCAACAGCTATCTGATCTCGGTGCGCGATTCTCCATTCGGCGGCGTCAAGGAAAGCGGGCACGGCAGCGAAGAAGGCATGGAAGGTTTGGAGGCTTGCCTGGTGACCAAGTTCATCTCGGAATCCTGATGCCCGATTATTTACGCATCGCCACTGAAGAAGCATTCGCGCCGCCTGAGTTGATCGCGCGCTATCGTAAGCTGCTCGAATCGGGCTACGACGATCCCGGATTTCGCAGCCTATGGGGATTTTATTCGGGAGCCACTCCGCGCGCCACAGCGTTGGCCGAACGCATCCAGGATCTCGGCGAGCGCCGGCTGCGCGATATGGATGACACCGGCATCGCGATGCAGATCCTGTCGCTGACCGCTCCGGGAGTGCAAGTGTTCGATGCCCCCGAAGCCACGGCTTTGGCACGAACTTTTAACGATCAACTCGCCGACGCGATTCGAAAACATCCCACCCGATTTTCCGGACTCGCCGCCATCGCGCCGCAAGATCCGGCTGGCGCGGCCAAGGAGCTCGAACGCGGCGTACGCCAGCTTGGTCTCAAAGGCGCGATCGTCAACAGCCATACGCGCGGCGAATATCTGGACGATCCGAAATTCTGGCCGATTTTCGAAGCGGCCGAGCATTTGAACGTTCCGGTTTATATACATCCCACGACGCCGCCGAAATCGATGATCGCTCCATTCATCGAGCGCGGCCTGGACGGCGCCATCTTTGGCTTCGCCGTCGAAACCGGACTGCACTTGTTGCGCATCATCGTGAGCGGAGCTTTCGATCGATTCCCGAAGCTGCGCATCGTGGCCGGACATTTAGGTGAAGGCTTGCCTTACTGGCTTTTCCGCGTCGACTTCATGCACGCCGCCATGGTGAAGGCCAATCGCTACGCCTCCGTCCAGAAGCTGCAGAAAAAACCGAGCGACTACGTCAAAGAGAACATGTATTTCACCACCAGCGGCATGGCTTGGGAACCGCCGATTCTCTATGCGCAATCCGTTATGGGCGTCGATCGCATCCTTTATGCGATGGATTATCCCTATCAATTCGTGCCCGACGAAGTGAAGGTTACCGACAATCTGCCGATCCTTGACGCCGACAAAAAGAAGCTGTATCAAACCAACGCCGAACAAGTGTTCGGGCTTCAGATATAATGTGGCCCAGATGCGAACTCATTTTCTAGCCATACTCGCTGCCGGCATTCTTACCGCAATCCCCGCTCTGGCGCATCATTCTTTTGGCGCCGAATACGACGAGAACAAACCGGTCACCATCACTGGCGTCGTCACTAAGGTTGACTGGGAGAATCCGCACATTCACTTTTACCTCGACGTGAAGAATGGCGACAATGTCGACCACTGGAAGTTCGAAGGCTTTCCCCCCAACATGCTGGTGCGCCAGGGCTGGCATCGCGATCTCACCATGAAAGTGGGCGACACGATTACTGTCTTCGGCTGGCGTGCTCGCGATGGATCGAACTTCGCGCATTCCCGCGAAGTAACTTGGGCGGACGGCAAGAAACTGACGTCCGGGCCTCCTGCGAACACCGGCGGAAATTAGTCTACAGAGCCGCGACCGTGAAGGAGTTGAGGCCGGCGCGCGCAAACGCCAAGGCTTCCTCCTTCGATTGCTCATCCACAAAAACCGCGGTTAAGCGATTGGTTTGGAAGTAGGCCAATTCCTCGGTGTCGAACGAAGTCTCGCGAATCGAGGGGCCGAAACCTTTTTCCGGATCGCGACGGCGCAGATACACCGAGAAGACTTCATCGCCCTTGGTGTAAACCAAATGCAGGAAGATTTCGTTTTTGAGAAAACAGAGGCGCCCGCGCTCCAAGCGATAGCCGGTGGCGTGGAGGGCGGTGATGGCCTCAGCTGGAATACCGTGCTTCACCGCCAGCGATTGAATGGCGGGCACATCCGATAACCACTCTCGCGGCAGGCCGTTGGCAACTTCCGTGCTATGATCGCGCGCGGCCGCGACGCAGACCGGTGGAGTTCGTGAACCGAAGAGCTGGCGATAAGCAAAGCCGCCGGCTACGATGAGGGCCAGGCCGGCAGCCATCGCGACGGCCCATCGCGGCATCCATCGCTTGCTCATGCGCGCGCGGATGGAACGTTCCAACGGCGCAGTGTCGAGCTCTTCGGAGAGAATGCTCGCCCGCACGCGCTGATCTAGTTCGTCGTCCGTCATCGATACGCTTCCTTTGCCAATGGAGCCAACCTCGTTCGCAACTCCTGCCGCGCCCGGCTGAGGCGCGACATCACAGTCCCGATCGGGACGTTCAAAATCCCAGCAGCCTCCTGGCAGGTGAAACCTTCCACCACACAGAGCAGCAGAACACTGCGCTGCTCGGTCGCCAACGCCTGGAGTGCCTCGGCGATCTCAACCGCTTCCTGTACCTTCGCGTCGACCACCGTCGAAGCCGGCGAATGGGACGCGGGCCGCTGGGACATCCATTCCTGAGCCCTCTGGGCTCGCCGCCCCTCGCCGTAAAACGCGTTGAACAAAATGCGGAACAGCCAGGCCCGTACATTGGTCCCAGGTTCGAAGCCCTGGAACCCGCGCCAGGCGAGCAGCATAGTCTCCTGCACCAAGTCTTCGGCGGACGCGGGCTCAGACGCCAAGCGCCGAGCCACACGCAGCAAAGCCGCCAAGTGCGGCATCGCAATCCGCTCGAATTGTTCCTGCTCGGTGAGCACTTCGCTTCATGTTACCTCCCGAGCGCGGAATCCGGCTCGACTAGTCGGTCTTCTTTCCCAGCTCGTCCAGGGCCGCCAGCACTTCCTTGCTATGCGGAGTTGGGTCCACCTTCAAATAGACCTTACGAATGACGCCTTTGGGATCGATCAGGAACGTGTTGCGATTCGCCACCTGCATCTTGCCGAAGGCGCCGAGCGATCCATACTGCTCCGTGACTACGTGATCGGGATCGGACAACAGCTTGAACGTCAGGTTCTCCTTAGTGCAGAACTGGACGTGCGAATCGACGGTATCCAGGCTGACGCCGACGATGACCGCGTTCTTCTTGTCGAAATCGGCCTGATCGCGCTGGAAGTTGTGGGCTTCAATGGTGCAGCCCGGGGTCATATCTTTGGGGTAGAAATACAGCACCACCCATTTGCCTTTGAAGTCCTTCAGGCTGACATCTTTGCCTTCCTGGGACTTCAGCGTGAAGCCCGGGGCCTTGGTTCCTTCGGCCGGCGGCGCATCGGCGGCGAACAGCGCGGCGCCTGCCACGAACAGCAAAGCACTCATACCAAACAGCAAACTCTTCATCTTGGGAATTGCCTCCTGTAGCTAGAATGCGCGGGCGGTGCGGATTCATCCCTGGGAGCGGCGGATTCTGTTTTTCACGGAACATGGCATTGAATTATCGTTTTTCATGGAGTATGATTGGTTTTCAGGGGGAGAAGGGATAGAATTTCATAGATCATGGCCAGAAAATATCGTTTTTCAGGAGAAGTTACGGTTTTTCGGGAGACGGCCCTCCCAGAGAAGGCAACTCCGGCCGGCTATGCTGCTCTCATTGATGCCTATGGTCTCAAAGTACCTCTGCCTCTTACACTTAGCGCGATC
>DATHMO010000090.1:0-21632 GCA_035486995.1 Bryobacteraceae bacterium | reverse complement strand
CTCGATCTCGCGAACGCTGTCCAGGTAGCTGTCCAGAGCGGCGCGGTCGCTCGTTCCCAGTTCGCCCTGAAGCTTCTTGGTGCGGTCCATCATCAGGTCGAGCATGCTGCTGGTCTGATGACTGATGGCCGCGCGTTCCTTCGGCGTGTCGCCTTCGCCAAAGAGTTCCAAAAAGACTTTTCGCGGATTGTACTCCATCGGCAGCGGCGAATCGGCGTCGCGAAAGGACAGAGTTGTATACGAACCGCCGCCGCCCGCCGCTACTTGCACGGTAGTTTCGGAGGCCAATTCGAGAGACGGCAGCGGAGTATCCCGGCCGATAAATTTGGCGATCACCTGATCGAGCGTGGTGGCCATGTGCGCCTTGGGACCGCCCGTATCTGGGCGCGTGGCGCTGAGCCACGTGGCGGGGTTGAAGGTATGAACCGATCCCGCGGTGGCCGCGTTTTCCAGGTTGCCAAAAGACGTCACGTATTTCTTGTACGGTTCGAGCGAGGCCAGGATCGGACTAAGCTTGAAATCCGCGCCGGAGCCGCTGGGCGTCCACTTGTCCATGGCGGGGCCGTACGACGTGTTGTACATGATGGCGCCGTGGGGAAGGTAGAAGAACGCTGCGCGCATCTTGGGAGAGGCGGCCGTCTGGGCCAGCGCTGTGGCGGCGGGGACCATGGCGTTGAGGAACGGCAGGGCTAGCCTGACTCCGGCGGCTTTCAAAACCGTCCTGCGGGCGATATGTTTTTTCGTGATGAACATGTGATCTCTCCTACCGACTCCCTTGGCCCTTTAACAGGGCATCCGGTCGCGCCTCAGTGACCGCGGCGGCCGGGCCCTGCTTACGGAACGCATCCGTGTTGACGATTCCCAAAACAATAGACGAGAACTTGTAGTTATCCTTCGCGGCTCCGCGAACCACCGCGCGAACCTGAGGCATGTCGAAATATTCGAGCTGCCTGTTGACGGCGTACATCATGAGCTTTTCGGTGAACGCCTCGGCGAATGTGGCCGGATGGTCGACGAGCTGGTCCTTCAATTCCACCGTGCCGTCGATGGGGACGCCGTTCGGCAGCACGGTTTTGGCATCGATGGGGGCCTTGGCCTGGGGGTCCACCGTGCGCCATTCGCCGATCGCATCGAAGTTCTCCAGAGCGAGGCCAATGGGATCGATGACGCCGTGGCACTGGTTGCAGCTGGCCTTATCGCGGTGTTGCTCGAGGCGGGCCCGGACGGTCTTCGGCGCCTCGCCGGCCTTCTGCGAAAGGTCGGTAGCAGTGTTTGCGGGAGGAGGCGTGGGCGGCGTGCCCAGAAGCTTGTCGAGCACCCACGCGCCGCGCAACACAGGAGAGGTACGGTCGCCATACGAAGTCCGCAGCAGGACAGCGCCCTTGCCCAGCAGTCCCGCACGCTCCTTTTCCGAGAGCGTGACTTCGCGGAACTGAGGGCCGACCACGCCGGGGACGCGATAGAGACGAGCCAGTTCGTCATTGAGGAACGTGTGGTTGGAGGTGAGGAGCTCGATCACACTGCGGTCTTCAAGAAGAATGCTGCTGAGGAAAGATTCGGTTTCCTTGGCGAAATCGTGCCGCAGCGTTTCGTTGAACACGGGGAACAATTTCGGATCGGGTTGCACGGAATCGAGAGTGGTAAGGTTGAGCCACTTCATTCCGAAACTCGAGACCAGGCTGGAGGCTTTGGGGTCGGCGAGCATGCGCCTCACTTGTTTTTCGAGTACTCCTGGCTTCGTTAAACCGCCGGCGGCCGCGAGTGTCAGCAGTTCGTCATCCGGGCCGGTATTCCACAGGAAGAACGAAAGCCGGGATGCCAGTTCGAGATCGGTAAGAGCGAATTCGGAGCCGGGATTGGTTCCCTTGGGGCTTTGAATCGCGCGATAGAGAAAATCCGGGCTAGCTAAAACCGCCGTCACCACCAGCTCGATTCCGGCATCGAAGTTCCCGCCATCTTTGCGACCGGCTTCATAGAACGGCATAAGGCGGGTAACATCGTCGGCGGTCACGGGGCGGCGGAAGGCGCGTCGCGCCAAGTGTTCAGTAATTTGTTTGGCGCAGGCGGGCTCGCCGATTTTGTGGGGATCGCAGACGAAAATCAGCGCGCGGCTGGCAGTTTGCGAAACGCCGGTCGCGTTGAACGGTCCATTGATTTCGATGCCGTTGGCCAGGTGCGCCATGCGGTTATTGCCATCGCCGAAGCCGAGGGCGCCGATGCCGTTGAAGCCACCGGCGACGTTGTCGTCGGATTCCACATGGGCGCGATCGATGAAGGCCACGACGATATCGTGCACGCCGGCCGACATCTGCACTGGGATCTTCGAGAAGCGATCCATGATCACGGCGCGTGCGTCAGATCCCTTGCGATCCGCGAGCGACAGATCGGCAGGGCCGCCGATGGTTTTGCGGAACACGATGCCGCCGTCAATCATGATCACGAGCGTGCTCGCGTTCTCCACAGTGCTGGTGTAGAGGCCCAGCGAAAGGTCGTCGAGATTGATGCGATACTCGCCGTCCGCTGGAAAATTGTGCTTGAATCGAACGCCGCCGCGCGTGCCGATGGGCAAGGGCTCATCGCTCGCCAGGTTCGCTCCGATGGAGTACTTCACACTCGCAACGTGTCCGGCGGGATCGCCGATCGCGAGCTGGGCAACGTGCCGCGCAGCGGTAATGTATTGGTCGAGGAATGCGGGAGAGACGCTTAAAGCGGCGGCGATGTTGTCGAAGCCATCGACCTGGATGTCTTGTGGCAGGACGTCCTTCGGATTGACATCCACACCGACCAAAGCTTTCACTGCCGCGGCGTACTCGGTGCGGTTGAGGCGTTGGATGGGAACGTAGCCGGCTGTCGGACCTTTGGGGTGGGAATCGAGCGTGTTCTCCATCCAGGCGACGAACGATTCCACATCCTTCTGGGGCGGCTGGGGATTGCCGGGCGGCGGCATCAAATGGCCGCGCAGTTTCCGTAGAGCCTTCTCCCAAACGCGGGCGTCGTCCGAGGCGGCGTGCAGATCGAGGCTGTCTAAGGCAAGTCCGCCGATTTTCGCGCGCGTAGAGTGGCAGGTGAAGCAATAGGTGGCGAGCAGCGCGTGATATTGATCCGGCGTGCCGGCCGTCTGCCCGATGGCAGCGGGCTGTAAACCCACCCAGGACGCGATCGAGAACAGAAGGGCGGCAGAACGCTTCATAGATATTAGTTATTGCCGGATCAATCATTTGAGCCGGTCACTATTATTCTACTGCTGCGAGGGTGCCTTGGTCTTGGCCAGGAGAGCTTGGACCAATTCGGATGGGGAGGCCTCATGATAGCCTTCGGGAATCTGGAAGACGCTGTCGGGCACGGACGCAGAGGAGAGTTCCATCAGTTCCTGATTCAATTGCAGGAATGGCGCAGTGTCGTCCAGAGCCGCACCCGGCGCGTTGCCAGCGGGGATGCTTTTTAGTAACGCGGCGATGGCGGGCATAAAAATGTCGATATGCAACCGCAGCATTGGCGTCCCGCTTTGCATTTCCTTCATCAGCGGTTCGAAAGCGCTGCCAAAACCGGGGATTTGTTTCATCATTTTGTCGATGCTCGCGAGGGGATTGGTGGTGGCGTACGCATAGAGCGAATACCCGGCCAGTTCGCGGATCGCCGGAACGCGCAGGACTTCGCTGGCTTTGGCGGTCCACAGCCCCATCACCATCCGCATGGAGACGGCGGCGGGCGCACCGGGGACATCGGGGCCTGAAATGGAGATGATAATCTCGCGTTCCTCGGCCTCCACGCCTTGGATCAGCGCGGTCCGGCCGGTCAGCCTGGCGGCCGAGACTGACGTTTTCATGGACGCCATGGCGGCGCGCGACGTGGCCGGCATTTCGGGAATGGTTAGGGCGGCTTGGTCGAAGAACTGTTCGGACGTCATCTTGGCGTAACGCATGGTCGCGGGATCGAGGACGATCAGCGCCTTGGTGGGAAAATCTAAGATCGACGAAAATCCAGAGGAAGAAGAAAATGCTTTACCGTTTTTCAAGCGCAGCGCCGTCTCCTGCGGAGCGGTGAGATCTGTCCCTTTCATGGCGCCGGCTGCCATCGCCGAGAGTGCGGGATTCAGCGTTATTTCGGTTTTGTAGCGCGTGGTGACGTCGGCGCGCAGCGTGGAAAGGGTGGGTAACACGAGGACCAGGATCGCGAACGAGCGAGTGTTCATAATTACTCCGGGGTCTTTGATTAAGTGTACTTCGGGCGCATCATGCGCCGAGCGGCGCGGGCAGCGCCTCTAATGTGGCCGTGAGCTTTTCTGACGCGTCGACCTTGAACCACAGCATCGCGCCCAGGAATAATAGCGCCGCCATGGGGACGAAGGGCGCGTCGTAGCTGCCGAAGCGGCTGACGATATAGCCGTAGGCGACCGAGGACAGCAGGCCGCCGAATTGCGACGAGGTGTTCATCAGCCCGACCATCGCGCCTGCGTGTTCGTGTCCGATGTCCAGGCACACACCGAAGACGCCGGATTGCTGGAAGGTGATGCCTCCGTAGACCACGGTGAGAAGGACGAGCGTCAGGATCGGGCGGCGGGTAATCATGGCCGCAAGGGTGAACAGGGCTGCGCAACCGAGTCCGGCGATGCCTATCGCGCGCCGTCCCCATTTCAATCCGAAGCGGCGGACCAATGCGTCGCTTGCCGCTCCACCAGCCAGGTTCGCGAAAGCCGCGATTATATAAGGTAGCGTCGAGAGGACCAGGCTACCTTCGCTAAATCCGCGCCCTTTGACGAGAAACGTGTGAAACCACGTCTGGAAGAAGGTGTAGGCGTAGACGTAGCAAAAAGCCGTCACCAGCAGGGACAGAACGCTGGGGGAACGAAGCGCGATGCGCCAAGGGAAGCGATGGGCGTGTGCGGTTTGGGGCGGCGCGATCTCTTGTAATTCTTCCGGGCTCACGCCGGGCATCTCCGCGGGCGAATCGCGAAACCAAACGTACCAGACCGTCGCCCAGGCGACTCCCAGCACTCCGAACGCGTAGAAGGACGCTCGCCATCCATAGTGCATCTGGATAGGGACGATCAACAACGGCGCGATGGCTCCGCCGATTTGGCTGGCCATCAGAGTGATCCCTGAGATGCTGGCGCGCTGCGTCGGCGGGAACCAGCGCGAAACAACGATCGCTGAATTGGGAAACGCCCCTGCTTCCCCAGCGCCGAAGCAGAACCGGGTGATCAGCAGGAAGTAGTAATTCGACGCCAGGCCGGTGAGCGACGTGAACGCAGACCACCAGAGCACGATGCGGGTGAGCACGCGCCGCGCGCCGATTCGATCGCCAAGAGCGCCGGTGGGGATCTCAAACAAACAATAAGACAGGACGAAGATTCCGGTCACCCAGCCCCAGCCGACAGGGCTGATATGGAGGTCCTGCTGCATGCGGGGCCCGGCGACGGAGATGCTCACGCGGTCGAGATAGGTGATCGCAAAAAGGAGGATCAGCATCCCCAGCACGCGATGGCGTTGTTTCATGAATGGGCCTTGGGAGGGTGGCCCATTGTCCCACAATGGACCGGGTTCAGCCGCCTAATCAAGCCCGGTTCGATGGAGCAGATTCCGAAATCGGGGATCGGCGCGGATTGGGTCGAAGTATGGATGTACCTTCAGGAATTGCAGAATATTCGACTGCTCTTTGTAGGCTTGTTCCAGCCAAATAAATGCCTGCTCATTTTCGCCCAGTCCCAAATAGGAGTTCACAAAAGCGGCCGCCGGAATATATCCGGATTTTTTACGCTCGTGCAGGTCCGCGAGGAGCCGCAGAGCATCCTGGCGCCGTCCGGCGTGGGAATACGCCCTGACGAGCACCCCGGTTGCGGCCGGGCTACCGTGCGAAACAGCGATGGCTTTCTCCAGAACGGGGATTGCATCTGCAGCTTGATTGTTAGCCACGAGCGCGAATCCAAGGTACAAAAGGGCGTCTGCATCGTCCGGTTGCAAAGCCACCGCGCTGCGCAGCTCGCGTATGGCCTCATCGTAGCGATGAGACTGAAACAGAATCCACCCTATATTGGTGCCGGAGACCGCAAGAGGATCGAGTTCCCGGCCACGCCGTGCCCAGGCTACAGCTTCGTCCGTACGTCCGCGGCACATGAGCCACGAAGCAAGTCCCGCATGCGCATCGGCATTGTTGGGGCTCAATTCCAGGGCGCGTTTGTATTCAGCCTCGGCGTCGGCCCAATGCCACTGTTCCTGCTGCAGGTGCGCAAGCAGGACATGTGCTTCCGCGAGATCCGGCTCCAATTCCAGCGCTTTTCGGACGGCGCCGACTGCTTTCGCGCGCGTTTCTCCCGGAGGAGCGCCGACCATCACCGTGCCGAGTTCGTTGGAGGCATCCGCCAGGCCGACGTAAGCCGGTGCGAATGTCGGATCCAACTCAATCGCGCGCTGGAAATAAACCATGCTTCGCTCGATGTCGGCACGAGTGTTGCTATTGCCGTAGACAAACCTGCCTTTCAAATAGCTCTCATAAACTTCGGGCGCGACGGAGCGCGCTGCCGTAAGTCTCTCGTGTTCGGTCCCGGTGACGGTGACCTTCACCTTTTCAGCAATGGATTGCGCCAGCTCGCTCTGGACATTCAGTACGTCGCGCAGCTCCCGATCGAAGGTTTCCGACCAGAAGTGCTCGTCGGTGGAGCCGCGAATCAACTGCGCCGTGACGCGAATGCGATTGTCCTGCCGCATTACCGATCCTTCCACAATGGCATCCACGTGCAGCATTTTGGCGATGTCCGGCACTGAGAGCTGGGGATTCTTAAATCGCATCACCGAAGTGCGGGAGATAACGCGCAGATCGTGCATTGTTGCCAGGCGCCCAATGAGCGCTTCAGTCATCCCGTCGGCAAGATATTCCTGGCTAGGATCTCCTGACAGGTTCTTCAAAGGGAGGACCGCCAAAGACCGGATTCTGGGTTGCGCCGCGCTCCCTGTGCGGCTCCGGGACATGAGATAAGCGGTAGCAAGCAAAGCGAACACAAGAGCTCCGGCCAAAAGGAGCCAGCTACGGGGACGAAGTGTCGCTCGGCTTGCGTGGTCGCCTTCCGGCTCCTGGAACCCGCCAGGATCTGTCTCTGCCTGTTTCTGTTCCCCGCCCAACTGCTGCCTGCGGCTTTGCAGCCAGGCATCCAGCTCGGGAGCTAAAGCATAAACGGAGCCACGTTTGTCGTGTACGTGGCGGTGGACCGGCATGGTCTCGCGCTTCTCCCAGCGCTGGACCGTCGTCACATCGCGGCCGAGGTAGGCGGCGATTTCCTTCCAGGAACTCAGCCGTACTTCGGACGGTTTCTCCGATGGCGGCGTGTCTGGGGATGGTTCGCGCATCGCGGTCCACCCGATTGTAGCGCCGGAGTCCGGTAACTGCAAAAGGCGGCATTTCACGGCAAATGGCCGTTTTCGCGCTTTGCCGTTTGACGGAAACGGCTCAGGGATCGATTCTGTAGCTGCGTTTCACGACTCTCAAATTTGGAGGTTCTTTGATGACGAGCAAAACTTTTTGGTGGTTGATCGGAAATACCGTGGTCTCGATAACGGTTTTGACTACCGGGCTTCTAGCCCAAACCCCGCTGCCCACGCAGTTCAGCGGGGTGATTAACGACTTTTCGCCGTCGACGACGGTCAGCCCGATGGGTCCCTGGGAGATGCGCGGCCCGTGGAGTTTGACGTTGAACGGGGCATCTGGGACCGGAGCTTCCGGCACGGCAGACTTCACGGCGACCTTGACTATGGAACTGTCCGACTACACGCGAAACTCTTCGAATGTCGATGTTACGTCGGGCACCACGAGCCGGATGCAGCACACTCATCACATCGAGATCGTGGGCGGCGCAGTGACACAAAACCCGACTGGCGGATTCCAAGTGAGTGGTCCGGTGAGTGTTACAAAGGACGGCAGCCCAGCGCCTTTTGCGGCCTCTACATTGACGGTCACCATCACGGGAGGAACCACGGTCGGATTTTCGAACATCACGTTGACCTTCGCGGGTGGAGCAACGGGCCATTTCGGGTCGCAAATGATCCACGGCGTGGTAGGCAGCCCGATCACGGCAGGGGCGCCCGCCGGCCCGACCCCGGGCACCACAACCGCCGCGGTGACGCCGCTCAGTTTGACCACCAGCCAGGCCTCGGTGGTGCTGGACGCCAGCGCGTCGACGAGCGCTTTTGGGAATTTGCAATATCTGTTCGAGGTGGTATCGGGCGGCTTACAGCCGGCGCTGCTGCAATCGCCAAGCAACCCCAAGGCTACGGTGGATTTCGTAAATGGACCAGGCCTGTACCTGGTTCAGCTGATTGTGACCGACGGCAAAGGCAACACTTCGAAGAGCCCTGTGATTATGCTGACCTACCAGCCATAGGCAACAGCGTCTCGGCGAGAGTAAAACCCTGGTAGTGATTCGCGGCAATTTCATTGCATTTCTTGCAATATGCGGGAAGGCCTCCGATATATGGCATAAACACGCGAGGCTTTCCTGGAATATTAGCGCCCATGTACCAGGAGTTGGCCAGCGGATATAGAGTCTCGCGGCCGAGTTCGTGGACATGCTTGACCCAATTGTCTTCCGCTTCAGGGGTAGCTTCCATGGTGGCGATGGAATGGCCGCGAAGGTACGCCAGACAGTCGGCGATCCACTCGACGTGCTGCTCGATGGAAAGCGCCATGTTGCTTAGGACGGACGGGCTGCCGGGCCCTGAGATTGTGAACAGGTTGGGGAATCCGGCGACCATCAGGCCCAGGTAGGTCCGCGGACCCGCTGCCCATTTGTCCTTGAGACGCTTCCCGTCCCGCCCGCGGATCTCGATGTTATTCAGAGCGCCGGTCATGGCGTCGAAGCCGGTGGCGAACACAATGCTATCGACCGCGAATTCGCTATCAGCGGTGCGGATGCCGGCGGGCGTGATCTCCTCAATCGGCATGGCGCGCGTGTCGACGAGCGTCACGTTGTCGCGATTGTAGGTGTCATAGTAGCCGGTGTCGATGCACGGGCGTTTCGTGCCGATGGGGTAATCCTTGGGCGCGAGCGTCTCCGCAACGGCGGGATCTCGAACAATTCCGCGAATTTTGTTGCGCACGAACTCGGCGGCAGTCTCGTTGGATTCGCGGTTGATGACCAGGTCGTTGAATGCGGCCAGCATTCCGAACCCGCCTACGCTCCAGCCATCTTCATAGAGCTGGTCGCGGACTTCGGCATCAGCTTCCAGCGCGGATTTCCCGGTGCCCGTGTCCTGAACAAGGAGCCCGAACGGGGTGGTCATAGCGCGTTCTTTATACCGCGGACCGTTCTGCTTCCAATCCTCGATCACGTCCTGGGGGATGGGACCATTCTGCGCCGGCAGGCTGAAGTTGGCAGTCCGCTGGAAGACGCAGACGTGCGCGGCTTGGCGCGCGATGATCGGAATCGCTTGGATGCCGGAAGACCCGGTGCCGATCACCGCCACTTTCTGGCCCGTGAAATCGACTCCTTCATGCGGCCAATGGCCGGTGTGATACCACTTGCCGCGAAAAGTATCGAGCCCCTTATAATCGGGCACCTTGGCCGCAGACAAGCAACCCGTCGCCATGATACAGAATTGCGCCGACACGCGCTCGCGGCGATCCGTGTCGATGGTCCAACGGCCCTCGGCTTCATCGAAAATGGCGGAGGTGACTTTGGTCTCAAACTGGATATCGCGCCGCAGGTCGAAGCGGTCGGCAACGTGGTTGAGATATCGCAGGATTTCTGGTTGCGCGGCATAGCGCTCGGTCCACTGCCATTCCTTGCGAAGCGCGTCGGAGAAGGTGTAGGAATATTCCAGGCTTTCGACGTCGCAACGAGCGCCGGGATAGCGATTCCAATACCAGGTGCCGCCGACGCCCGCGCCCGCCTCGTAGACACGCACCGCGAATCCGAGCTCGCGGAGGCGATGCAGCATGTAGAGGCCGGCGAATCCTGCGCCCACGACGACCACGTCAAACGCCGATGATGAATCCGAAAATGTTTCTGGCATTGCGGTTTGAACCATACTACGATATCGGATCGTCGTGAGAGCGGTGGAAAAAATTCTTTACAAGGACACGTCAGGGGTATACGCTAGGTTTGGAAGGAGGCCCATTGATGTCTGAGAGTGGCAGTACTCGATTGCGCGAACAGCGAACAGACGCCGATTCAGCGGAGCCTCCGTCTCTTTCTGGATTCTCCCTTCTGATTCGATAGCATTCGCTATCCGCGCTTTTCCCGAAGTCTTAGGTATCTCGTTCGCCAGGGGCGTGCGCCTGTGCGATGGGAAGGAGTGCGACAAAATGAGGATGAAGATGCTTAAAATGGCTCGTGCCGCGGCGAATTGGATTGTGGTGCTTCTCGAAGTGCAGGTGCCGATGGGAGCGTCGAATGGCCTGCGCACCCGTGGGGAGATGAAATTCAGCAAAAGGAGCGGCAAGAAATGACGAGGATACATTATGAACGAGATCTCGAATCGGTTCGCCAGAGTCTAGTCCAGATGGGCGAGACCACTCTTTCTCTTTTAGCCGAGGCCTTGAATTCGCTGGCCGATCCACGGCCTGGCCCAGCGGAGAGGGCCAGCGAGCTTGAAGCGCACACCGACCATCAGCATCGTCTCATTCACGATCAATGTCTAAGCCTGATCACGCTGCAAGCCCCGGTGGCGCGCGATGCCCGGCTGGTAACCGGAATTCTTGACGCGATCGTCGATCTGGAGCTCATCGGAGATTATGCCTATGAGATTGTGACGCTGTGCTCTGAAATGGATGGCCGGCCGCCATCCCAGGTGTTGAGCCAGATTTCGGGGATTGGGGCGAAGGTTCAGGAGTGTTTGACGTCGGCGATCGAAAGTTGGCGTAGTTTGGATCGCTCGCAGGGTCTTTCCGTGCGGCCTCAGGAGGGTCCGATCCGCGCCGAATGCGGAGCTCTGTATCAGAAGCTTTCTCAGCTGACGACGGGACCGGGCAATGCGACGATCTATGTAGACCTCATGCTGATTTCGAAGCATCTGGAACGCATTTTGCGCCACTCGGCTTCTGTTGCGGATCAGGCGGCGGAGGCGGCGCCGTAACTATGCGACGTCCACCCGATCCGCGACTCCTCGGATTCCTCGAAGCCTACGACCGCTCCATCGCCGGCCTCGCGCTCTCGCTGCGCGAAATCATCCTCGACGAAGTGCCGGATGCGTCCGAATCCGTCTATCAGGTCTACACCGTCGCGATCTGGTTCGGCTTCAGCGGAAAGATGAAGGACATGTTCTGTTACATCGCGACCAACGCGCGGCACATCAATCTCGGCTTTCCGCGGGGCTCTACGCTTCCCGACCCGAATCATGTGCTCGAAGGCGAGGGCAAGGCGATGCGGCACATCAAATTCACGAGCCAGCGCGACCTGGAACGGTCCTTTGTGCGCCGATACATTCAGGCGTCGATCGAACAGTTAGGTGTGACGGCGGCCCAAGGGGGAACTGGCAAGAGCGTCGTCAGAAGTTCGGTGAAGGCGAATTCGGTGAACGAGACCCCGGCGAACCAGCGTTCTGTCGCTCGCCGACCCACAAAGAAACAAGCGCGGAGGCGATGAACGCTTCGATCGACGAGTGTTTAAGCGAAAGCCGGCCGCGCGGGGAGAGTCCGCACCGGCGTCAAGCGAGATGCGATAGCGTTGGCGGCTGGTGCCGGAATCGCTGCAATCGCGTTCACGGGCGTTACGAGATCGGGCGCCCCGCCGAGTGCTGATGCAACCGCCGCACAGGATTCGTCTCCGGGCCAGTAGTCGCCGTGCACGTACAGTTTCCCGTCGGCGTGAACCATAGACTGCGGCACGTGCCACGTATTCGACGGACCGCCCGTACGCCCTACGGCGACTGGAAAAAGGGCTTCTCCCGCCGCAGTCTCGCCGAGCGGAAACGCCCATTGGAGCACCGGGTCACCTTTGGAGTAGAGAACAGGATTTCGCAGAGTTATGGTGGCGCCGTTTCGCAGCGCACCGCCGGAGTCGACATTCTTCACCACCACGGCGGCCGCCATAAGAACAACGACTCCGATCGACATGTTCGGCGGAGGGCTTGCATTCGCCCAACGAGTCAACAATTCCACGATCACGCGGCACCCGAGCGAGTGACCGACAAAGTGCATGACGGTGGGCCTGGTATTGCCAAGACCGCGGAAGTACGTGTCCAATTGCACAGCGGATTCTTTTGCCGGCTTGATCTGATTTGGGTAGCTCAGCGTGGAAATGATCTTGTTCGGGTCATCTCCCGGCCAGAGAAATTCGACAATTTGCGCGGTGAGAGTGCTGAACTTGAGCAGCAGGTGATCGCGAAACGTCGCATACGAGTTCAGCGCGTCGGTGCGGCTGTTGTTGTAGCCGTGCACAAAGATGAGCAGGTGCGAGTTGCCATCCAGATGTCCGGACTCCACCCGGACTGGCACAACAGGCCCTCCGGAATTCGTATTCGGCTGGCGAACACTAATAATAATTGGGTCAGTCATTTGCGTACGGGTTGCTATTGGCCGCGGGCCTTTTGCAGGACGGCGAGCAAATCTTTGGCGACCGGGGCCAAGAAGCCGGCCAGCAGGGCACTGACGATTATACTGACGGGATTCTGCGCCATGATCGGTTGTGTCGCAGGTTGGTAGGATAAGGCGATCCACGCGAGAACGATGCTGACGAAAATCGACGCGACCTGGAAGATCCATTTCCAGCGGAACCCAGCGGCGATCTGCAGCGCGTCGATAGCCCTTTGGCACTGGTGAGTGACGCGATTTCGCGCGTCGAGAAATGCCTGCGGGGCAGGAACCTCAGGCCCTGGACCAGCGAGCACGATCGCGATATCGGCCGGCTGCGCCTGAGAAGCGGTTATTTTCAAGAGGTCTTCGTGACCAGCCGGAAACTCCAGGACCATCTGAATAGCAGCGGTAAACTGTCCACAAAGTTGCTCGATCTGCAAGTCGTACAAAGCGGCGGCGTCGCCATCCACCGCCATCTTCAGCAAGTCCTGTTCGGCGGTTGCGGCCGCCTCAGGTGAAATGCGCGCTTCAATCGCGCCTTGCCTCATCCATCTGTTCAGGTAATATCTTTGAAACCACTGCCTGATGGGAACGAGATCTTTGAGTGTTTGCAGAAGAGCCATGCTCACGCCGCCGAGAATGCTCAGGGCAGCGACGTAAGCAGCCGTGTGATTCGCCACGTCAGTGAAGAATTGACTGATCCAGACGCCCATATTTCCTCCTTTTTTCCGCCGACATTCCTGTCTTCAAATCATACTAGCGGAAAATCGATTCATTTCGGGACATGCTAGACACAACTAGTTTTCGCAGCTAGCGCATTGCGGCGGCTTCTCAGTGTGCGCCGATCTGCTTCACGATAGCGCTCACCAACGCATTCGGAATCGGGACCGAGAGATTATATTGCGCGATTTTCCATTGGCCGCCGAGCGACACCAGGACGCCCGACCCGCGACACAGGCCCAGGTTTGGCGTGTCCAGCATTTCGTCGAACCAGGCCGTTTTGCCGTCGGCGGAAAAAACGATGTGGCGGTCGCGAGGACGAAAACTCCAGGCCGACTTGCGCTGGAATTGCGGCTTGGCCCAGGCGCGAAATTCGGTGACGGTCCAACGTTCGCTGGCGTCAGTGCCCATGAAAATACCGTTGGGCGCGAAATAGCCGAAGTAGCGCGATTCGTCGGCAGCGGAGTGCGACGGACCAAACCGCAAATTCTAAGCGTTCCAGATTTATTGGCACTTCAAGTTCCACCGCCGTCGGCTGATTCAGGAACTTGTGCAGACGTGGAGGGCGTTGCGAGGACGGTGCTAAGGCCGCAGCAATCATCAGCCAAACCAATTGAAACGGCGCGTTGTGAAATACTGCCAAAAGACGGAACAGCGAGGCACGCAGAGCTGATACAATTTGCACAATTCAGTAGCCGATATGCTGGCTAATTACTAGCGCCGTACCAGCGGAAATGGAGAGACAGATGTTTCAATTCGGCTTTGCACGCCTGTGGTTCCTCCTCTTGATTCTACTCTTCGTGCCATTTCTGTTTGTTGTCCTCAATCCTGCACCGTTCCGGCAAAAGTCGTGGCAAGTGGTCACTCGTGAGCCTGGTGAACGACACCTCGGGGCGCCGAGGCCGATCTCCACTGAAGCGTTCCGGGATCTAGAATTTGCTTGGTTGAGTGAATCGGCTTACCAGAAGACGCCAGCCGCGGCGACAGATACGAAGTTCGGTGAATGTCCAGATCCCGGTGTTTCTCTCAGAAAAGCGGGATGGACATTGTGGACTCAATTCCCAGACGCAGAACTGCGCGAAAAAATTAGTCAGTCTCACCTGCGCGTTGAAGTGTGGGAGAATACGTCCCGGCCAGCAGTTGTTGTAGCTTTCGGTGGGACAGTATTCAATAACCGCGGGGATTGGAAGTCGAACCTCCGATGGTTCATCCCCAAGCACAATGACGAATACACCGCTGTAATTCAAGATCTAGTGTCCCCGTTTCTCGACGCTTTTCTCAAGCGGTTGCGGGACCCGGATGGAAGATTGTTGGCGCATGCAACTCTTTATGCGACAGGTCATTCGCTTGGCGGCGGGCTGGCGCAGGAATTTGCCTACAGCTTGCCAATCAACAGTAGCGTGCCTCGGGTAACACAAGTGTTTGCGTTTGATCCCTCGCCGGTCACGGGTTTCTACAGTGTGGACGCAGCAACCCGCGATGCCAACGTACAAACGCTCGCGATTGACCGGATCTATGAACGGGGCGAAATCCTTGCGCTCGCCCGTTCACTCACGAGCTTCATTGTTCCCCCTTCGGCAAACGCGCCGGTAATTCGTCAGGTGCGGTATAACCTATTCGCGCGGTTTATGCCCATCACCGGGCACTCGATGACCGAGCTGGCGTGTAAGCTAAACGATGCTGTTCAGAAATCGTCTTCTGCTTCTACCAGCCGATAGAGCGATGGAAGAATCCCTTGCAAGCGACAATGGATCGCCGATCGCTAGTTCGCATTATTCCCGCGGCACTGCGCCCTTCTTCCTTGTCATTTGGGAACGGAGACAACCCCGCATGCCTCAAGTGCTTGTCCGGCGTCCACTCCACAAACTCGAACTGCCCGACGAGCACCGGCTTCAGCCACCGGCAGTTTTTCATCTTCGCCGCGGTCAGGCTTTCGCCCCACCCGGCGCGTACCTCCGGCAGGTTCGCGAACGGACACTCGGGAATCTCCAGCCCCCAGAACTACTGCTCCAACTGCTCCCGCACGGCCGGTGTGAACCCAGCTCCGAGTCCGCGCAGCGTACATCAACCGATCGCCCTCCCAATACCCGAAGATGAGGGCATCGAAGTGACGGCCACCGATCGTGTTGCCGCCGATCACGAACCCCTCGGACCGGCTGACGCGCATCTTGACCCAGGCGCCGGAGCGATCGCCAGGATCATACTTACTGTCCCGACGCTTCGCAACAAGGCCTTCCAGGCCCTGCTCCTTTACCGAACGAATCAAATTCGGGAGGCTTGCCTCAAGGATAGGTGACCATGGAGGATCAACATGTCGAGTATGAAGAAGAACACCGGCATTTCTGGGCCGCGATTCTGGAGAGCATTGAAGGATGGCCGGCCAGCGGCGTCGAGCGCACCGGCTCCGGGGCACGCTGGCGGTGCAGCTACTTCTTGAAGGCGTTCCGATGGATCGAGTTTCAATTCTGCTGGGCCATTCGTCGGTGAAAATCGCCAAACGCAACTGCGCCCCATGGGTTCTTGTGCGGCAGGTGCAACTCGACGCGGACTTGGAGCGGTATGGAAAAAAGATCCCTCGTGCAGGCGGATATGCTCAATGGCGACATGGCGATCGTAGATACGCCGGTCCTGCAAATGCCGGTGACATCTCAGCGACACGAAAACAGAGAGCTTCCGAACTGACGGAATATACGGGTTTACTTTGGTGAGCCGGGCGGGGCTCGAACCCGCGACCACCGCATTAAAAGTGCGATGCTCTACCAACTGAGCTACCGGCCCGGAAGCGCTGCAAGGAGGGGCAACTACTCTCGCGACTTTTTCAAGATAACATAGCTTTCCATCTCCGCAGCCGATTCTCCTCGGCCGCCATGGGACAATAGCTGCTATGCGCGTCGGCATTATTGGCACCGGAGCCATCGCTCACAAACACGCCCGGGCGTACGCCAACATCGGCTACGAAGTTGTGGCGTGCGCCGACTTTCACACCGATAGCGCGCAGGAGTTCGCCAGCCGCTATGGCTGCGAGTTCGTTCCCACCTACCAGGAGCTTTGCGAGCACCCGCGCGTCGACTACGTGGATGTCTGCACTTTCCCCGAATTCCGGCTCGAGCCGGTACTGCTGTGCGCCGCCACGAAAAAACACATCCAAGTCCAGAAGCCCATGGCGACGAATCTGGAAACCGCGCGCGGCATGATCGAGACCGCCCACAACGCCGGCATCCACCTCGGTGTCGTGAGCCAGCATCGCTTTGACGACTCCACCCAGTTTCTGCACCGCGCCTTATGTGACGGCCGCCTGGGAAAAATTCTGCAAGCCGACGCCTACGTGAAATGGTATCGCTCGCCCGCGTATTACTCGCGCGCCATCAAAGGAAGCTGGAAAACCGAAGGTGGCGGAGCTCTGATTATTCAAGCCATCCATCAAGTGGACGTGCTATTGTGGCTGATCGGCGGCATTGAAGAACTGTTCGGCTATTGGCAAATCGCGGCGCGGCACAGCATCGAATCGGAGGATGTTCTGGCGGCCGTGATGAAATACCGATCCGGCGCAACCGGCGTCATTCAAGCCTCAACTGCGTTCTGGCCTGGCCACACCGAGCGCATCGAAATCCATGGCACCAAAGGCACGGCGATTATTTCGGGCGACAAGCTCACAGCATGGCAAGTAGAAAATGATTCGGGTGAGCCCGCACCGGTATCCTATGATTACGCCACGGCCGCTACCGATCCCATGGCCACCGCTCTCGCTCCCTTCGAGCGCCAATTCATCGATTTTGGTGAATCGATTCGCAACGGACGCCAGCCCTTGTCGTCCGGAATCGACGGCTATCGCGCCTTGGAGGTAGTCACCGCGATTTACCAATCTTGCCGAAAGGGATGCGCCGTCCAGCTGTAAAGCCACTCCCCGAATGCAAGTCCGCGTTCCAGCTTCCAGCGCCAACCTCGGCCCCGGGTTCGATAGCCTGGGCCTCGCGCTCGGCATCTATCTCACATGCCGCTTCGAAACCGCAGCGCGCTTGTCGATTCGAGTGGCCGGACGCGACGCCGCTCAAATCCCCACCAGCGAGGACAATTTGATTTGGCGCACCGCGCTGGCGGTTGCCGCAGACGTGGGCGACACGCTTCCGCCCATCACACTCGAAATTAACAACGACATTCCGCTCGGCAAGGGGCTCGGATCGAGCGCCGCCGCACTCACCGCGGGCGTCGTAATCGCCGATCATCTGCTGGGGCTGCGATGGAAGCCGAACCGGATCCTGGATGAAGCCGCCAAGATCGAAGGCCATCCCGATAACGTCGCCGCGTGTGTATTGGGTTCCATCGTCGCCAGCGCCACTGATGTGGGAGGCGCCGTGCGCGCGGTTCGCGTCGAGCTACCGTCCAGCTACGGCGTGGCCGTCGTGGTTCCGGATTTCGTGTTGCCGACCTCGGAGTCGCGCCACGTGCTCCCCGCCACGTATTCCAAAGCCGACGCCGTTTTCAATGTCCAGCGCAGCGCCTTGTTGATCGCCGCGCTCGCCACCGGAGCCACCAGCGCGTTTCCCGCCGCGCTCGAAGACCGCATGCATCAGCCCTATCGATATCCGTTGGTTCCTGGCTTAGAAGAAATGATCAAGCTGCGCGCCCCGGGTCTGCTCGGTTGCGCTCTCAGCGGCGCAGGCCCGTCGATTCTGGTGTTCTACGAACGCGGCTCAGAACAGGTGTGCGACCTGGTGCGCCAGATCTTCGCGCTGCACGGCCACAGCTCCGAAACGTTGTGCGTGCCCATCGCGCGCGACGGCTACCAGCTGAGCTAAACACCGCGCCGGTTGCCCCACAAATCAATATGCAGCCGCGGCGTCATCCGGAACCCGTGCTGCTTCGCGACCTCAGCGAGCCACCGGCCCCGCTCGGCTAGCACCCCCGCCTCTACGCCCTCTGGCATCAGCACCACGCGGCTGCGCAACGCGCCAATATCATTGACGATCGCGTTCACTTGCGCCAGGTCGCCCGGCTCGGCGATCACAAACTTGAGCTGATACGGATACAGCTGTATCAGCCGGCGCAAAATCTCGGGCTGATAGCGCAGGCGCTCGTGCTGATCGGCCCAGCGGCCGTTGTCGCGCGTATGCGGCGTCGAATTTGCGAGCTTCGGGCTGATGCTCATCAGGTCGCAATGAACATGCGCGTCCACCGTGCCCGCCGTCTCGATGGTGATGTGCTGGGTGAGCCGCCCGGTCAGCGTTTCGATTTCCGGAGCGATCATCGGCTCGCCACCCGTGATCACCACATGCGACGCACCGTAGCCGTTCACTTCATCGACGACCGAATCCAGGGACCGCTCCTCGCCCTCCGGCTGCCACGACGTATACGGTGTGTCGCACCACGTACAACGCAGATTGCACCCGCTGGTTCGAACGAAAACCGACGGCACTCCCAGCAATGTGCCCTCGCCTTGAATGGAATAGAAGATTTCAGAGATTTTCAATTGTGTAACTCGATCGGAGCGTATTCCAGGGGATCCGTCAGGCCCGCGTCCGCGAAGCCCTTGCGGCGCAGCCGGCACGAATCGCACAGACCGCATGCGCGGCCCTTCGAATCCGGATCGTAGCAGCTATGAGTGAGTGCGAAGTCGACGCCCAGATCCGCGCCCAACTCGATAATCTCGCTCTTCGACAAACGGATCAGCGGCGCGTGAATCTTCAGATGCGTGCGGCCTTCCACGCCCGCCTTGGTCGCCAGATTGGCCATCTGCTCGAACGCTGCGATAAACTCCGGCCGGCAATCCGGGTAGCCCGAATAATCGATCGCGTTGACGCCGATGAACACGTCGGAACTCGAGAGCACCTCGGCCCAGGCCAGCGCGAACGATAGAAAAACTGTGTTGCGCGCGGGAACGTAGGTCACGGGAATCCCGTTGCCCACGCCGGTTTTTGGCACCGCGATGTCGGCGGTGAGAGCCGATCCGCCAAACGCCCGCAGATCGATGGTCACCACGCGATGCTCAGCCGCACCCAAACTCGCCGCCACGAGCGCCGCCGCCTCCAACTCCCTGCGATGCCGCTGGCCATAGTCAAAACTCAACGCGTAGCATTCGTAGCCTTCGCGCCGCGCCACCGCGAGCGACGTTGCGGAATCCAATCCGCCACTCAACAAACACACTGCTGCTCTTAAGGCTGTCATTTCAGGTCACTTCACATCGTAGGCGTGCGTATCTTGCCCCATCAGGTATTTGTCGAACCAAGCCACGATATTTTCCAGCCGCTCCACGCGATGCACAGGCTTCCCCGATCGCGACAGCTCGTGGCTCTCACCCGGAAACCGCACCATCACTACCGGGCGCTTCAAATATTTCAGTGCGCGAAACATTTGTTCGCCGCCATCCGCCGAGGGCGTCCGATAATCCGCTTCGCCTTCGATCAGCATCAATGGCGTGTGCACATTCTGGATATAAGTAATGGGCGACCGCGCTTTGTAATCCGCCTCCTGCTCCCAGGGCGCGCCGCGAAACCACATCGTAGTGAACTGCGAGAAATCCGCCGTGTACCAAAAGCCGGACCAATCCGCGATGGATCGCTGCGACACCGCGGCCTTGAACCGGTCCGTGTGGCCGATCACCCAATTGGTCAGCACTCCCCCGCCGCTGCCTCCTGTGACGCCAAGCTTTTCGGGATCCACCCAGCCGCGCGCGATTAATTCGTCCACGCCCGCCATCAGGTCCTTATAATCGTCGCCCGGATAGGCGTATTGAATAATGTTGCCGAATTCCTGCCCATAGCTGGTGCTGCCGCGCGGATTGGGATACAAGACCACATAGCCTTTCGCCGCCATCCACTGAAATTCATGGTCGAAAATATATCCGTAGGCGGTGTGCGGGCCGCCGTGAATATCCAGAATTAGCGGGTATTTCTTGCCGCTTTCGAAGTTTGGAGGCTTCTGCACCCAAGCCTGAATGCGCCGCCCATCGAAGCTCTTGTACCAGATCATCTCCGGCTCCGTCAGATTGAGCTTCGCGAACAACTCTGCGTTCACATGCGTCACCGGTTCCATCTCACCCGACGCGCTCTGCACAGTGAACACATCGCCGACGTTGGTGGGCGTCGATACCAGCGCTGCTAGTTTTGAGCCATCGGGCGTTACGGAATATGAAATCAGCGCGTGATCACCCTTCGTGACCCCTGCAACCTTTCCGCTTTCGCTGTCGATCCGCTGGATGTTGACGCGCCCTTCTTCGGCCGTCTCTACGAATATGCTCCGGCCATCCGCGCTCCAAAATGGTTTGGAATCTCCGCCGCCGCGCGGAGGCGCCTGATCGCCGCCCACACCGTCGCTAATATCGAAATCGTAGTTGGCGGTTAAGTTCTTCGGCGTCGATCCCGGCTCAATCGCGCTCACGAATAGATCGGGCTGGCTATAGGAACGCTGCGCAACACCCTCGCCTTTGTTGATCGCACCGACGAACGCGATGCGGCGCCCATCGGAACTCAGCGCCAGTCCAGCAATCGGGCCGTCGATGCCAGCCACCTTGCGAATTTCGCCCCCGGCGGCGCCCACTTCATAGATCGCACTCGCGGGCGGCTGATAATAGGACTCCTTTACGCGATCCGACGTGAAGTAAATCTTCCCCCCATCGCGCGACCACGTGATGTCCCCTTCGCTAAACTCACCCGTCGTTACCTGACGCGCCTTCTGTGATCCCGCCATAACACCCGGAACATCCACGATCCAGATGTGATCGGGCCGCTCGAAATCCAGATAGCCTTCACCGTTCTCGCGATATTCCGCGCGAGTAATCACCCTCACGTCGCTCTCGGGCGGCGCATCGTCCTTTTTCTTTTCGAAATCCTTGGCCAGCGTCGAAGAGCTGAATGCGATCGAACGTCCGTCCGGCGCCCAAACCGGTTCTCCCGCCCCTTTCGGCATTTCCGTCAGCGGCCTCGCTTCCCCGCCCTCCATCGGCAGCAAATAAATTTGCGGCGGCTCGGGCTTGCCGTCCTTTTCCGTGGAGCGCAAGAATGCGAGCAGCTTTCCGTCAGGCGACCATTTCGCCGCGGAATCGTGCGGCCCCGCGGTTAACTGGCGCGCCGGTCCTCCGCTCGCGGATGTGATCCACAACGCCGTCTCGTAGTTATCGTGCTTGGCCGTCACCTTGACGAGCGTATAGACAATCTTAGACCCATCCGGCGAAATCTGCGGATTGCCGGCCCATTGGAACGCGTACAGGTCGGTCTCCGTGATCGGCCGTTTTGCGTCAGCACCGAAAACCGCCGCAGCGATCAATACGATTGCCCATCGAGAAATCATTTGGTTTGCCTCGCGCCTTGAAACCCACGATAGCGGCTTCGGCGGATCAATTCAAGATCCGAACTGCCAATCCTTCCGCAGTTCACCCTCGTCATCGAGCGGGAACCACTCGCGATCGGAGAGGTGCA
>DATHMO010000089.1:0-36853 GCA_035486995.1 Bryobacteraceae bacterium | reverse complement strand
TCGCGCAAATGGCTGAACCCGCAGAGCTGTTGACGCTGATCCTTTCCGACGTCATCGACCACAGAATCGATGCGATTGGTTCAGGTCCTACCGTGCCGGATCCCACGACTCTCGCCGAGGCACGCGCCATATGCTCCAAGTACGGGATCGCAGTCAAATTTCCGGAGGACGCGGAAACTCCCAAGAAGTTCTCCAGATCTGTCGTCGTGATGGTAGGCAGTAACGTGCTCGCCGTGGAGGCTGCGGCGGAGGAAGCAAAAGCGCTCGGCTACAACACGATGATCCTCTCGACGCGCATCCAAGGCGAAGCTCGCGAAGTTGCTCGCGTGCATGCTGCGATCGCAGAGGAGATCTATTGGCGTGGGCGGCCAGTTCCGACACCGGCTTGCGTGATTTCCGGAGGCGAGACCACCGTGACCGTTCGCGGCAAAGGCCGCGGTGGGCGCAATCAAGAGCTCGCGCTGGCAGCCGCGATGGACATTGCCGGTTGGTGGACCGACGATGTCGCGATTCTGAGCGCTGGTACCGACGGCATCGATGGACCCACCGACGCAGCTGGAGCCATTGCGGAATGCTCTTCAGTCCATCGCGCGAAACAACTGGGCCTGGACGCAGCGGCACTGCTCGCGAACAACGACTCGTTCCGGTTTTTCGATGCGATCGGGAATCTGATCAAAACCGGCCCCACCGGAACCAACGTCGCCGACATTCAATTGATCCTGGTGCGCTAGAGTGAATCTCTGGAAGAGGAGATCCAATATGTCTGCGACATTGCCGTCGCCAGTTCCCACATCGCAGTTTGGCTTTACCTCGAAAGCTTGGATCGCGTATCAACTGGAAGAAATCCACTTGGGCGGAATCCACTATGTCTGGTTTTCGACGGAGTTGAATCCGATCGCGAATGGCGAATCCTCCAATCCACTGCAACTGTACAGCGACATCGATATCGCCGTGAAGAAGAAAGACGTCAATCACTCGAAGCTCAAGGATCTCAGAGCCAATCTTTTGCTGGTTGTCAGCCGGCTCATTGGTCCTCGGGATCGCACACTCTCGCGGGCTCTACAGCGCGAAATTCGGACCGCGCCGGTGGAGATGTTTCGGCCGCAGATTTGGAGAATTGATCTCCGAAAGGTGGACGCTTCTCGCTGGAAGAAGGACGGCGCTCACTCCGGTTGGGATGAGCAATACGTAACCGATTTGAAAGCGCCGGGGTTCGAAGTCTTGGTGGAGTGATTGTCAACTCTCGTCGGCGAGTTGTGAATATCGAAGGGCAAGGTCGCGAAGATAGTCTCGAAAGCTATCCAGACCGCCTTCTTGCTGGTTGGCTTGCTCGACCAGCGCCTGAGTCTTCTTGAAATCCTGTTCAAGAACATGCGCGTCAATCAAGGACGCAGACTCGGCAAGACGAGAAGAGATTTCGTTCAGGATCGTTTGGGCTTCGGCTCTAAGTTCTGCTTGGCTAACGGAAGCGACTTCCAGCCATTTCGTATCACCGCAGATAAGATCAAGTTGCTTCCAAAGCCTCGGGTAAAGATCGCTAAGGCGTTCGTACCGCTCGTCGTCCCGGATTGCTGTCTGCGGCGTCGCCATAAGTCCTTTATCGTCAGAAGCTACACAAGCTTTAGATTGCGGCAGTGAGCCTCGTCCCGAGACTCCACGTTGGGGGTAGTCTGCATGCCAGCCACCAAACATCCAACTGTTAGATGCTCGGACGCTTACGTTGCATCAAAGCAAAGAGATCCGCTGCGCAAAAGAACCTACGCTGGCTCTTTTCAACCATTTGCGAAGAGTAATACCGACATGCATGGAGGCGAATGTCGAACCCGAGAGATCCGTCTGTCCACAGCTGGACACGGTGCGCTGTGGCTTGCAAGCGTGAAATGCCCCACGTTACTCGTGCTCAACCTTCAACGCCGGCTTCGACGGCAGAGGTGGAACTGGCGCGGCGGGAGGGGCAGGCGGGGCCGGCGGTGCGATCTCGGCGGCGCTGGCTTTACGAATGGTGAGCGATCCGCGGCCGGTCTCGAGCCGAACCTGAGGACCGCCGCCGGTGCTTCCCTGAATGGTCGCGCCGTGACCCTGTTCCTCTTCGCGCAACGGTTCACCATAGTCGTTGCTCGCGTCGCCGCGGTCGGTGGAGGCTTTCAAATCGAACTTGGAACCAGGCGCGATCGCTAGCGTCACATCGCCCGAGCGCGTGTGGACTTCCATCTTCGGCACGTCCTTGCCGGGCTTGAGATCGATATCGCCGCGATCGATGACCAAATCGAGCGACTGTGTGAAATTTGAAAGCTCCACATCGGGCGAGCGAGCCTTCAAACGGATGGGGCCGACTACGTTGTTGGCATGCAACTCACCCTGGCCGATACGGATCTCTCCGGGCAGCTTCTCAAAACCGATGGAATTCACCGGATCGTCCCACCGCACGGGCTTCTCCAGGTTGCGCAGCTGGATCTCGCCGACGTAGGTGCCAGTGGCGGTCACGGGTCCCGCGATGTTCTGCAGTTCCACGTCGTTTCCGCGGCCTTTCAGATCCACGCTGCCTTTGATGTCCACCGCGCGGATGACGTCGCTCTTGCCCGTCTCCACGTGCACGTTGCCGCCGATGTTTTCCAGCCGCACGCCGGCGTTGTCGCTATTAATGTCGACGCTGCCGCTGATGTTCGATATGTCGAAATCGCCGTAGCGGCCGTGGGCTTCCACCGATGAACCGGCCGGGACCGTAATGTCCAGGTCGGCGTTGGGCTGCACGCGATCGCCGACTTTGTCCTGATTGGTCCGCACGATAATTTGCCCGTCTTGGGCGATCAGCTCGAGCGGGGTTTGCTTGTTGGCGCTGTCGGCGTCGGACTGTTGGAACGAGCGGACGGTTTCCTGGCCGCTGGCCTTGACCGTGGTGGCGTCGGCGCTGCCCGTGATTTTGGCGTTGCCGCGGAAGTTCTCGATTACAATGCGGCAATTTCTCGCGCAGGGTTTTTCCACCGGCGTGAACGTGTAGTCGTACGGCTCGCCCATGTTGAGAGTGATCCGCTTCAGCATACGGCCGGTGGGAAACCAGGACGAATAATTGTGAGCGGTGTACATGGTGCCGCCGATTACGCAGATCAGGAACACCAACATCCATTCGCCGCCCGAGACGCCGTTGCGCGGCAGCGGCCGGTCCATGATGGCCCAAGCGAGAACTTCGATCAACCGGACGCCGCCCCACGCGATCAAAAGGAACGGCCAAAAGCGCGAGATATAATCCACCAGCGGGATTTCCGGCCAAAGATTGCGAAACAAGAACAAGGCGCCGAATCCGATCAGGATCAGCGGTCCAATCACCGAGCCGCGCGGCCTCATATGGCGTTGCCTCCCATTCCAGATGGAGGATTGCCTTGATGCGGATAGTTGCTCTGATAGTGGTCAGTCGGCTTCACGACGGCGCGCTCCATAAGTTTCAGAATGCCGAAGACGATGATGAGGATCGGCCAGGTGCGCCAGAATCCGTAGATGCCCGCATAATCGATCGCGACCAGCGAGCCGAGCACGATCAGCATAATTGGCCCGCGAATGGCTTGCACCAAGCTACCTGCGTTCATCGACAGCCTCCCGCGGCGGAGCGGCATGCGGGCTCGCGAGGGATCCCGACAGCCGTTCGTAGAGCATATACACACCCAAGGCAATTAAAGCGATTGGCCAGTAGCGCAGCATTTGGCCGAAGCGCACGATATCCAGATTGTGCAGCAAGAAGATGAGACCCACCGCGATGAGAACCGTGGGGGCGAGCGGGAACCGGGAAGGCTGGCCGTGCCGGGGGACGATGCTGGAAAATTCGTCGACAGGTTCGCCCATCTGGCGTTTCTTCGCGGTGTGATACGCCTCAAAGGCCATGTAGAAAACCCAGACCGCGATCATCATTCCGAACAGCGGCTGCAGAGGGGCCGTTTCATCCATGTTCACGATGGCGATGAGCAATCCCAAGATGACCACATGGATCAAGCCCTTCACGTATTGGCTGTTGTAGATGGCGCCGACGCCGGGAATGAAACCGAGCATAAACGCGAGTCCGGGTGACGCTCCAGGATCGACCATGTATTGCGGGCGCGGCGCGGTGTAAGGACTTGGATCGGGCGCTGCATAAGGCGATGGCGGTGGAGGAGCGGGCGCGGGGGGCGGCGGGGGCGCGTAGGCTACGCGAGGCGAATGCTCGTCGCAATAGATAGTCCCATCGGCCTGATGGCGGCACGCTTCACAGAGCGGCTTTCCGCACTCCCGGCAATACCCGACGGCCGAAGCATCCGGATGATTCGCACAGTTCATTTTTGATTCCTTCTTTCGCTCGCCGGCTGTCCGCTGGGAGGCGCGGCATCCTGATCGCTCCAGTCCTTGAGACGCGATTGAATCTCAATTACCAGCTTCAGGTTGTCGTAATATTTCATGGTCCGGTCATAGATGCGGTGTGAGCGGTCATCGATGCTCTGCCAGACTTTCACCGGATCCAAATCCGAGGGCCGCAACTGCCGCGGTTCGATATGAGCGAAGCGCGCGAGCATGGAGAACGAGAGGATGGTCATCGCCATTCCCATCACGTAGCGCGGCTGCAGCACCGTCTGCCTGAATCCGCCGAACAGGCGTTTGATCCAGGAAGGCGCCGCGCTGGATCGCTCATCCGCCGCGGCTCTACGGCCGGTGGGCGCGTAATGCAGAATGCGCGTCATCAATTCAGCCGGTGGCTCAGCCTGGGGCACGCGCTCGATGAACGCCGTCACGCTTTGAATGTCGGCGGCGAGTTCAGTGCATGCCGCGCAGCCCAATAAATGACTCTCGAGCGCAGCTCTCTCGTCAACGCGGAGTGTTCCATCCACGTAGTCGGCGAGCAGGATTTCGATCTCTGCGCACGTCATATGCTGATCTTCTGCCTGCGGAGCACCCGAGCCAGCTCGGCGCGCCCGCGATTCAACCGCGATTTCACGGTTCCTTCGGGAACGTTCAAAGTTTGTGCGATCTCCCGATATTCTAATTCTTCCAGGTCGCGCAAGATCACGGTTTCACGCAATTCCGGTGAAAGCTTTTGTAACGCGGCCTGCAACAGCTCGCTCGCTTCACGCCCCGCCAGCATTCCTTCGGTTCTCGCAATGGCCGCGGTGTTCTCTTCGAGCGCCGAGACTTGATCCTCGATCGACTCAGTGGCCCTATCCATCCGCGACCTGCGGTAATGATCGATCAACAGGTTGCGCGTCAGCCGCGTGAGCCACACGATGAAGAGACCCTCGCCGGCGCGAAAGCTTTTCAAATTCTTGAACACTCGCAGGAAAACTTCCTGGGTTAGATCCTGCGCTTCCGAATCGCTGTTGGTGAAGCGATAGCAAATGGAATAAACGCGGCGGGTATGCACCCTCACCAGGTCTTCCCAAGCGGCTTCCTGGCCCCCCAGGCACCGCTCCACGAGTTGGAGGTCGGCATCCAAACTATCGTTCGCCCGAACTGTTGGGTACGGAGATTCCCAGGTCCACTTTGCCGAGGGAATCGCCACCGTTGCCATGATGCTTCTTATCTCCTGCTTCCAACTAAGGAAACGAGGATCTATGATAAGAAGTTCACTTGAATCCAAGCTTTACATTCTACAGAGCGCGCTTGTTTTATACCATCAGCCCGGCGGTTCCCTAACAACCGAGTGTCTTCCCCGGAATCCCCAAAACGCGACATTTCCCGGAACCTGATTCTGGCGATCGCGGCCAGCGCATTGATCCTGTTCATTCTAGCGTACCGGACCCGGGGCGCGAGTTTTCGCTGGGATCTGTTTTGGAGCACTCTGGGCCGGGTGGACTGGAGATGGCTGGCCGCCTCTATCTGCTTAATACTACTCAGCAATATTGGGCGGGCGTTGCGCTGGCAGGTGATGCTGCGGCCGTTGGGACGGTCGCTGGGGGTGTGGCGACTCACCTCCGATACTCTGATCGGACTGGCCGCCACGGTCTTGCTCGGACGCGTGGGCGAGGTGGTGCGTCCCTACCTGGTGGCGACTCAGACGGGATTGCCGCTGTCGTCGCAAGCCGCGGCGTGGTTGCTGGAGCGAACGCTAGATCTGCTGGCCGTACTGCTCTGTTTTGGCTGCGCTTTGGTGTGGATTCCGATACGGAGCCCGCACTTTGACCCCGAAATCCGGGGCGCGCTCACGGCCGGCGGCTACTTTCTCGGAATCACGGGGGCTGTCTGGCTGCTGCTTTTGTTCGCCTTCCGGCATCCCGGGCGGCACGCGCAGAGGCGCATCTTGAGCGCTCTCACGTTTCTGCCCCCGGAGTATTACGCGCGGATCGAACGCATGTTGGAAGCGTTCTCGCGAGGGGTGGATTGCACGCGCGATCCACGGTCCCTGGCGTTGCTGGGAGGTTACACGGTGCTCGAATGGACCATCCTGGTGGCGAGTTGCGGGGCTCTGTTACAAGGATTCCCGGTAACCAGCCGACTCGGCGCGCTCGACATGCTGATTTTGCTGGGATTCGGGAGCCTGGGCGGCGTAGTGCAGGTGCCCGGACTGGGAGGCGGCATGCAAGTGGCTATGATCGTTGCACTTACGAAGATTTATCAGGTGCCGGTCGAGGCTGCGACTGGGGTCGCGATCTTGTTCTGGGCCGTGAGTTCCATCGCCATGGTCCCGGTGGGACTGGCTTGCGCCTTCCATGAAGGCCTCAATTGGAGTAAACTCAAGCTGTTGTCAGCAAAGCAGATATTGGAAGAGCCGGAAGGCAAACCTGAGCAATGACCTGTCCTTTCTGCGGCCACAAAGAAGATCGGGTGATCGATTCGCGCGAGAGCAAGGAAGGCGATGTAATCCGGCGCCGCCGCCAGTGCCTGGGGTGCGAGCGCCGCTTTACGACCTATGAGCGAAGTGACGAAATCCCCTACATGGTCGTCAAGAAAGATGGAAGGCGCGAGAAGTTCGATCGGCAGAAGGTGCTGAACGGGCTGCTCAAGGCGTGCGAGAAGCGGCCGGTTCCGATGGCCAAGCTAGCCGAGGTCGTGGATGCCGTAGAGGCCAAGCTGGGTGACAATTCGGACCGGGAAATCTCGACTACGGAAGTAGGAGAGATGCTCATGGAGCAACTGAAGGGGCTCGATAAGATAGCGTACGTGCGGTTTGCGTCGGTTTACCGCGATTTTCAGGACGTCGAGGCTTTCCTGAATGAATTGAAGACGTTAGTGCTGCAGAAGCGATCCTAGTACAGAGGGAGGTTTAGTACTACTCAAAGCGGCTAAGTTTCGTGTAACCAATCCGGAATGAAAACATCTTCTATTTAGGACTTAACTTCGGAATCGGTTCGATGCTATAATCGATTGCTAACATTGAGGCCGGACCGGTGGCTGCGCGCGCCTAAAGTAGTGGTTTGTGTACAGGTTAACATACCCCACCAGAGCAATATCCGAACGAAGTGTTGTGCCCGGTTGGGGAGGTGAGCATCCAAGTGGATCAATTTGAAGATCAATTTTTAGCAGAAGGTCACGAACCTCTCGGGCTTCCTTTCGATGAAGAAGCGAACTTCTTTCATCCGGAAGAGGTACAAGAAGAGGAATTTCCAGCCCAACAGGCTGAAGAGTCGATTTACACCGACGATCCGGTACGCGTGTATCTGCGCGAAATGGGCGCGGTACCGCTGCTCACCCGCGAAGGCGAAGTAAATCTGGCCCGGCGCATGGAGCGCGGGAAACTGCGGATGCAGAAGTCGATCAGCCGGTCGGCCTTGGTGCAATTGCGCGTCTCCGAGATTGCCGAGCTGTTGAAGCGCGGCGACGACGAGCTGGACAACTTCGTGGACTTCGGCGACGTGGAAGAGGGCAGTCCCGCGGATGCCAAGAAGCAGGCGGAGATGCGGGCGCAATTCGGTGAGTTGATCGCGCTTCAAAAAAAGCAAACCCAGCTGGCCGATAAAACCGAGGATGTGCCGCTCAGCAACAAGAAGCTGCGACGGAAGTGGCAGGGCAAGTTGAGCCGCGCCAAGGTGGAAATGTCGCAAGCGATCCGCCGCCTCCCCTGGCTGCCATCGCGCTGGAAGCAGTTCGCCAAGGAAATTGAGCATGCCGTGGAACAGTTGGCGCATCTTGAAGCCGAGTTGCGAAAGCTGGAAGGGCGTTCGGGTCTGACTGCTCAGGCGCGTGTGCGTGAATTGCGCCGCGAAGTCCGCAAGCTGGAAGCGGCCGCCGGCGCATCGCTTACCGATCTGAAGCACAGCATGTCGGTGATCCGGCACGGAGAAATTGAAGCCGAGCGGGCCAAGAAGGATCTGGTGGAAGCCAACCTTCGGCTGGTGGTTTCGGTTGCGAAGAAATACGTCAATCGTGGATTGCACCTGCTGGATCTGATCCAGGAGGGCAACATCGGCCTGATGCGCGCCGCCGATAAATTCGAGTACCGGCGCGGCTACAAGTTTTCGACATACGCCACTTGGTGGATCCGGCAGGCCATTACGCGCGCCATCGCCGACCAATCGCGCACCATCCGCATTCCGGTGCACATGAACGAGAGCATGAACAAGTTCCTGCGCGCGACGCGCGAGCTGGAAAAGGAACTGGGGCGCGCTCCCACGAACGATGAGATCAGCCGCCGGATGGATATTCCGGTGGAGAAGGTCCAGAAGCTGAAGACCATTTCGCGCGATCCGGTGTCGCTGGAAACTCCGGTGGGCCGCGATGGGGAATCGGCGCTGGGCGATTTGATCGAAGACCGCTGGGTGGGTTCGCCGGTGGACGCAGTGATCGATTCGAACGTCCGCGACGAGACCGCCAACATTTTGAAGACCCTGTCTCCGAAGGAAGAAAAAGTGATCCGGCTGCGCTTCGGCATTGGCTGCGAGCGCGAGCATACTCTGGAAGAGATCGGGCAAGAATTCGATGTCACCCGAGAACGCATCCGTCAGATTGAAGCCAAGGCGTTGCGCCAACTTCGATCCCCGGAACGGGCGCGGCATTTGAGAGCTTTACTCGCTGCCAGGTAAAGAAACTCCTCCTCCGTGTGAAAGGCCGGGTTAATCGCCCGGCCTTTTTTATTGCCTTGGAGGCAAATTGGCCGCCGATGGACGCAGATAAACGCAGATAAGAATTTCATTTGTGATCTGTGGCCTTCGCGATGGACTTGAGGTGAACGAACCTGCTGTCGTTGAATTCGTAGACGATCAGCCTACTGTCGAGGTGAAACTCGATCGGGATAAATTTATCGGCGCCGTCTGCGCCAGAGCGACCATCGCAACAAGGCCAGTCAGCCACAGATGGACACAGATAAACACCGATAAGAATGTTTTTTCGATCCGTATCCTCTTCATGATATCCTCCCTCCCAGAGGCTCCATGATCACTCGCCGCGTTCTGCTCTTGCTTTCGATTCTCTCCGCGCCGCTCGCCGCCGCCACCTGCGATAGTCTCGCCGATTTGAAGCTGCCCAATACCACGATCACCTCGGCCAGGACCATCGCCGCGGGTTCTTTCAGCATGCCTGCGGGCGTCCCCGCATCGCCGTTCGGCGCGCCGTCGTTCAAGAAGCTGAAGGATTTCTGCCGCGTCGAAGGCGTGATTCAGCCGTCCAGCGATTCGCACATCGAATTCGAAGTTTGGCTGCCCGCCTTCGGCTGGAACGGCCGGTATCATGGCGAGGGCAATGGTGGATTCGCCGGCTCCATCGACTACTCGGCGCTCGCCGACTCGGTGCTCAACGGCTATGCCAGCTCATCCACCGACACCGGCCACAAAGGCGACCCGACGGATGCCCGCTGGGCACTGGGCCATACGGAAAAGATCGTCGACTTCGGCTATCGCGCCATTCACGAAACCGCCGAGAAATCGAAAGCGATCATTCACGCGTTTTACGAAGAAGATGTCAAGCATTCCTACTTCAGCAGTTGCTCCAACGGCGGACGCCAGGCGCTGATGGAAGCGCAGCGATTCCCCGCCGATTACGATGGCATCATCGCAGGCGCGCCGGCCGCTTCGTTCACGCACATCGTGGCTTCGTTCAACTGGGACCTGCTGGCCGCCGAAGTGGATCCGGCAAGCTACATCCCGGCCAAAAAGTACCCGGCCATCGAAGCCGCGGTTGTGGCCGCATGTGATGCACGCGACGGCGTTAAGGACGGTGTGATCGACGATCCGACGAAGTGCGATTTCAAACCGGCCACGCTGCTGTGCAACGGCCCTGAATCCGACGCGTGCCTTACGCAGCCGCAGATTACGGCGCTCGAAAAAATCTATGCGGGTCCGCGCGATTCGCATGGGGAGCAGATCTATCCAGGTTTCCTGCCCGGCGGTCAGTCCGGCCTCGGGGGCTGGCCCCTTTGGGTTTCGGGTCCCGCGCCCGGCAAGAGCCTGCAGTATGCGTTTGCGACGCAGGGCGGAGCGTACATGATTTACCAAAACGCGGCGTGGGATTTCCGCGCCTACAACTTCGAGCGCGACGTCAAGATCGCCGACGACACCATGGGAGCCCGGCTGAACGCCGTCGATCCGAACTTGAGCGCGCTGAAGGATCGCGGAGGCAAGCTGATCCTGTATCACGGCTGGAGCGATTCGGCGCTCGCCCCGATGGCAACCGTGAACTACTACCAGAACGTGGTTACGAAGTTTGGCCAGAAGCAGGCCGCCGATTTCGTGCGGTTGTATATGGTGCCGGGGATGCAGCATTGCGGCGGCGGGCCAGGCGCGGACAGCTTCGGAGCAACGCCTGGCGCGTCGCGAACCGATCCCGAGCACAACATGACGGCGGCGCTGGAGGCGTGGGTGGAGAGAGCCATTCCGCCTACCAAAATCGTCGCCACCAAGTACAATGCAGGCGATGTCGTTCGCACGCGGCCGCTTTGTCCTTATCCGCAGGTGGCGCGCTATATCGGGAAGGGCAGCACCGACGACGCGGCCAATTTCAAGTGTGTCGAAGGCAAGTAGGCGGCGGCAATTATTTCGACAGGGCGTGCGCGCTGTCCTTTTCGTTTTCGTCGCAGAAGTATTCGAAGATGTCGGACGCGGGCTGAAGCTCGTAGGTCACTTGGATCGTAAATGGCTTGGTGTACATGCCGGGATCATCGAACGTCATTGCATCGTCCAGATGCCCGAAGTCGCGGCGGCGATAGCGCTCGGTAATTCGCAGCGCTTCGCTATGGGGATGGCCCGTTACATCGAGCCAGGTTCTGTCGTTGAAGCCGGCGCTTTCCACCACGAACGTATCGCGCTCCCAATGCCCGATCGAGTACCCCAGCCAGGACGGTTGCGCGAATTCCTTCGGAAACCCGCGGCCGTCGGCGTAGATCTGGCGATGCGTGTCCTCGTACAGCACGGCGGTTATCCGGGGTGACTGAATGATCTTGAAAGGCTCCGAGAGAAGGCTGGCGAGAGGGATGCCAACCGGAAGACAGGTGGGCCGGATCTCGTCCCCAGCCAAGCGCTGGCGGTAGATTTTCTCAGCTTCCGGACGGATGGGAGACTCGGCGGGCTTAAAATCGACAAGGATGTTAACGCCGTACTTGGAGACCGTTTCGATCTCCATTCCGGGAACATTGACATCTCCCGCGTGGTCCCCAAAGAGGCGCTTCATTTCCGCGATGGGAGTGCGCTGATGCATCCAGACTCCCGAGAGATCGGGCTTTCCGTCGGCGGCGCGAGGCGCGGGCGCGGCGAGGTTGGGCTTGCCATCGGGCGTACGGGGCGTGCCTGGAGCGGGGTAGTTCAACCATTGGGCGTGCCCAATAGTGGCGAGGATCGCCACCAGGACGAACGGCCGCAAGAATGGAATCATGGGCAAGCCTCCGGGTATTCATGGTACCTTAGCAGCGCCGGTAGCTACCCAGCGCCTTGACATCGGGGCGTTAAGTATTTTACTGTAAGCATTCATCTTGGCCGCGGCTTTGCCAAAATAAAGACGGCCTCCGCGCTGAAACTATGGCAGAACGCAAATTGCTGCTCGATTCGACCTTAGACAGTGTAGAGGTAGCGGAAACGGCGGTATTGGGGGCCGCGCGCGAGATTGGTTTTCATGAAGACGATTTGCATCAGCTCGGAATGGCGGTGCGGGAAAGCATGGTAAATGCTGTCGTTCATGGCAATCGCTACAATGCGCGCAAGAAGGTGCATGTATCGGTGACCAAGGAACCGGACCGGCTGACGATCGTGATTGCGGACGAGGGTGACGGCTTCGATGTGAACAACGTTCCGGATCCTCTGTCCGAAGACAATTTGCTGCGCCAGTCCGGCCGCGGGTTGCTTCTGATCCGTGCGTTCGTGGACGAATTCCAGGTGCTTCCCGGGCAGCCGAGAGGGACGGAAGTGCGCATGGTGAAGTATCTGGCGAAGGCCAGTTAACAGGATCCGGCAAACAAGATATATAAGAGACAGCTGAGGAGGGTTCAAACAAGTGAGCGTTAAAATGTCGAGCCGGCAAGTCGGCGATGTAACAGTGGTGGATGCGAATGGTCGGATCACCCTGGGAGAGGGAGCGAGCGTCTTCCGCGACGTGATTCGCGACTTGGCCGCCAAGGGCAACAAGAAGATTCTGGTAAACCTGGCTGACGTTTCCTATATCGATAGCTCGGGAATCGGCGAAATGGTGTCCAGCTTCACCACCGTGACCAACCACGGCGGTCAGCTCAAGCTGCTGAGCTTGACCAAGCGGGTGAAAGACCTGCTGCAGATCACGAAGCTATACACGGTTTTTGAGGTATTCGAGGACGAGGCTTCGGCGGTTCGCAGCTTCGCGTAGGCCGGAACGACCTCGTTATTTGCTAAAATGAGGTTTCCGCAGTTACGAGGTCTCCGTGGACAAGCAACACCGTAAAGATCTAAAAAGCGACAAGTTCGCTCTGGAAGTACAGCACTCCGTCACATTCGTGTCTACCCACCGGGAGCTACTGATCCGGTGGGGTGCGCCGGCGCTCGCAGTGGTGCTGATTGTGGCGGGCATTTTCTACTACAGAAACTATCAGCACGCGGCGCGGCAGGAAGCGCTCCACCAGGCGATGCGCGTCCAGAACGCGGAAATCGGTCCGCCGCAAGGTGATTTTGTGCTCAAGTTCCCCACGGCCGAGGCGCGCACCAAGGCGGTAGTGAAAGCCTGGCAGGATCTGGCGGCGAAATACCCGGGGACCGAGGAGGGCAGAATCGCCGAGTTCTTTCTAGGCACCAGCGCCTCCGACAATGGCAACCTGGCCGATGCCGAGAAGTATTTTAAAGCCGCCATCGATGGCCGCGATGGACCGTATGCGTCGCTGGCCAAGGTGGCGCTCGCACAAATCTATGGCGGCGAGGGCAAAGTGAAGGAAGGGGCGGATTTGATCCAATCCGTGATCGATCACCCGACCGTGCTGGTTTCCAAGGAAATGGCCACACTGGCGCTGGCGGAGCTCCTGAAGCACTCGGATCTGGCCCGAGCCAGGAAGCTCGTAGAGCCGTTGCGGACCAGCACCCGCAGCGGAGTGAGCCGGGCCGCGATCAGTTTGGACGCCGAACTGTCGCAGCAGTGAACCGGCTGGAGAGCCTGCGTTTCCCGGACGAGAAGAGCCGCGGCCGGGTGTACCCCGAACTTCGGCATCCCTACCGCAGCGAATTCCAGCGCGATCGCGATCGCATCATCCATTCGCGGGCCTTTCGCCGGCTGGAAAATAAGACCCAGGTTTTTCCTTCCGGCATCTCGGATCATTTCCGCAACCGCCTGACGCACACGATCGAAGTGGCTCAGATCGCGCGAACGGTGGCAACGGCACTCGGGCTGAATGAAGAACTGACGGAAGCCCTGGCGCTCGGCCACGACATCGGACATCCGCCGTTTGCGCACGCCGGCGAAGATGAGCTCGATCGCCAGATGCGGCGCTTTGGGGACCGTTTCGATCACAATCTGCACGCGCTACGGATAGTGGAATCCTTCGAGCATCGCTATATCCGTTTTCCGGGGCTCAACCTGACGTTTGAGGTTCGCGAGGGGATCGTCAAGCACTCCCATGATTTCGAACCGGGCGAGAATCCCGCGCTCGATGAGTATCTGCCGGGGCTGCGGCCGCCGCTCGAAGCGCAGTTGATCGATCTGGCGGACGAAATCGCCTACAACACCGCCGACCTGGACGACGGGTTTTCGGCGGGCCTGTTCCACATCGAGGACGTGTGCCAATGGGTGCCTGAGTTCGGCCGCCGCTGGGAGGAAGTAGAGTCGCAATTCCCCGGCGCAAGTGAACGCGAACAGTTCCAGGAAGTGCTGCGTGGATTGCTCGACTGGCTGGTTTCAGGCTTGATGCAGGGGACCGTGGAAGCGGCCGGAGCGGCCTCGGTGGCGAATGTGGATGACGTGCGAGCTCATCCCCGGCGCTTGGCTTCGTTCACCATTCCTGCGCATACCGCGAATCGCGCGCTGAAACAATTCCTGCATCACACGCTTTATTATTCGGAGCCGATGGCGGGCGAGCGCCGCCGGTCTGCAGCGCAAATCGCAGAGCTGTTTGAATTTTGGATCGCGCACCCGGATAAGCTGCCGGCGAACTACGTGGAGTCGCTTGCGAGCTCGCCCGTGCATCGCGTAGTCTGCGATTATATCGCCGGAATGACCGATGGTTATTTCGAACGGTGCTTTGAAGCATGCCTGACCCGCTAGTGCGTGTGGCGACCGAGGATGACGTAGCGCAAATCGCCGCCATCTACGCGCACCATGTGCTGCACGGCACCGCGACGTTTGAGATTGATCCGCCGGATATTGAGGAAATCGCACGCCGGCGATCGGAAATCGAACAGGCTGGGCTTCCGTTTCTCGTGGCGGCATCCGGCGATCGAGTGCTGGGTTATGCGTATGCCGGTCCGTATCGTCCCAGGCCTGCGTATCGCTACACGGTGGAAGACTCCATCTACATCGATCCCGCCGAGATCGGGCGCGGCTTGGGAAAGCTGCTGATGCCGGCGTTAATCGCGGCTTGCGAAAAAGCGGGATCGCATCAACTGATCGCCGTGATTGGCGACAGCGATAACCTCGCGTCCATCCGGCTGCATGAGCGCTTCGGATTTCGTCACTCGGGCGTGTTTCGCGCGGTGGGATTCAAATTCGATCGCTGGCTGGATACGGTGCTGATGCAGCGCAAACTCGGTTAGTGGGCGCCCGAGCGCGCCTGTTGATGCTCCACGGCTTCGACACCACGCGCGGTGAGCTGATCGATGATCTCACCCCGCCAAAATCGCCGCGCATCTTCATTTTGCTTGAGGACGGCGTCGAGATGGGCGACTGTCAAACCGCGAACGAATAAGTGTGCCTGATCGCCCGAGCTTAGTTCGGCGATCGGTTTCATCTCCCTGGGCAGCCAGGACAGCTCTTCGGGGAAGGTCATCTGACGCACGGCCTCGTGTATCTCTTCGACATTGTCCATGAAGTGCATGTGATCGGCTCTGCGCAGGACGATCATGCGCTTACTTGCTTCTGTTCGATCGAATAGTTCGTACATCCCTGGAAGCGGGAGACTCACGTCGGTGCCGGCGACCAGGTAAAGCACCGGAACGTCGGAGGCCCACGCGAATGTCAGCGTGACGGGGAGAATGCCCGGCCTGGGATTAGAGGCGCCAGCGGGAGCGAGCGCCACGATGGCCTGAAAGCGCGAATCTGTTTCCGGCGCCGCCAGCGCAGTCCACCCCCCGAAGCTGTGTCCCACAATACCGATGCGCTTCGGGTCCGGCTGCGACTCCCATGTTGTGTCCCGCAAAAGACAATCCAGCAGGAAGCTGACATCCGGCACGCGGCCGTCAATCATAGCTTGCATGCGCGCCGCCTTTTGCTCCGCACTTTCGCCTTCCCGCCGTCGCAATTCGGGTGCGCTCACCTCCGAGTGATCGAGCGCGGCAACTATATATCCATGGCTGCTCAAATGCGTACACAGGAACGTGGCGGCGCGACGGTGGCCACCGCTGTGATGGGAGAAGACGATCGCGGGATAAATTTGCGCGTCGCCAGCCGCGTTGCGAACAGCTGTTTGGCGGCGTGGCGTATCGCCCGGTGGAACAGTGAAAACGTCCTGAGTTTCGGGAGCGAGGTCTTGGCCGTGATGCTGCGGTGCGGCGGGGTACCAAATCTCGCACGGGAACGAGCGGTTCCGTGTCTCATCGAGTGACTGGATGGTCCGCACTCCCACGGGAAATGGGCCGCGGACGAAGGGATCGTAACCGGGCATGTAGCTATGTTAGTTCATGTCCCTGATTTTTGGCGCCGGTGTATACTGAGTCAAATCGGGGAGGGCGCTCTTCGTGACGACAACCGTAGTTTGGATCTTCGTCGCTCTCGTTTCCGGCTTGGAAGCGTTGGCTCAAGTAACGGATGACACACCACCCGGCGGATTCTTCACACCGGGCCCAATTCCGATCGGACCAGCTGTTGCTACTCCGCTCAGTGGGACAGGCGGATCGTCGCGCGGAGCTGCAAGCTTCGAAGGACTGCTGGCGCGCTCGGACGGAGACACGCTCTCCATTGAACTGCCCGACGAACGCGTGATGCGGTTCCAGCTCAAGCCGCAAACGCGTTATCTTCCGGATGGGCCAGCGGCGCACCTGGCTGCGTTTCGCATCGCCGACGTCGTGTCGGTGGAAGCAATCTCGGAAGCCAGAGGCTACTTCACGGCGCGCAGCGTCCGTTTCTTAAGAAAGGCAACGCTGGCCGAACAAGCCGAGCTTCTGCAATCTCCGGAGGTGAACTACCGCTGGGAGAACAACGTCATCGATAGCGCGGCGATCGACTCCAAGCAGGACACCCGCAAGCTCAGTCTGGTGGGAAAGCCGGCGGCGCTGGTGGAACTCTCCGGCAACAAGCTTCCCGATGGTGACGCGTTGATTCAATCCATCCGCACAAAAGTGAACGAAGCATTCGAGCGGCTGCCAAACTTCCGCGCGCGCCTTGTCACCAGCATGTTCCACAGCAGCACCAAGAAAGCGAAATGGATTCCGAACGGAGTGATCACCGCGGAGATCTCGTACGAAGGGAAAGAGGCCTACAGCGAAATTCTGGTGGATGGCAAACGGCCCGCCAACGCTCCCGCGAGCGGCGATGCCGACTATATGCGATCCTTCAACAACGCTTGGAGCTCGGGCGATTTTGAAAGCATCGCCCATTGCGTGTTTGACGGGCTGGAGGATTCCGACTTCCACAAGGCAGAGACCGAGCACGGCGATCAGGGCGATTTGGTGGTCTACGAATTTGCGGGGAATCGTGCGTCCACATGCATTGGGGTGCGATCGGAGACGCAGGTGGCCTATCCGTCCTACCGGGGCTCATTGAAGGTGAATGCGAAAACCGGCGATGTGGTGCACGCCGAACTGGAAGCGATCGACGTGCCGAAGGGTTTTCCGCTCGATCGCGCCGAACGATCCGTGGATTACGGTCTGGTGCAGATCGGAACTGAACGCTATCTTTTGCCGGCCACCGGGTATTGGTTCGGATGCTACCGGAACACGTACTCCTGCTTCATGAATCGCATGGATTTCCGCGATTACCGCCGCTTCAGTTCCGACTCAGTGGTCCGATTTGCCGCCGGGCACTAAGCGGCTTTCTTGAGCCTCGCGAAAGCGATAGCCGATATGGGAGTCCGTGAGCAGATATTTGGGATGCGCGGCGTCGTCCTCCAGCTTCTTGCGCAACTGGCGTACGAAGGTGCGAAGATATTCGAGCTCACCACCATAGTCGGGCCCCCACACGGCGCTGAGCAGGCGCGCGTGCATCATGGGCAGGCCGGCGTGCTGCATTAAATAGTGCAGGAGGTCGAATTCCTTGGGCGTCAGATGCACGGCCTGGCCGTTCTTTTGCACCAGCCGCCGGGCTGGATCGAGAGTAATATCGCCGATCGTGATCACTGCATTGGTGTTTCCAGTGGTGGAAGAATGCGAGCGCCGGACAGCCGAGCGGACGCGCGCCACCAGCTCGCGGATGGGAAACGGCTTCATGACGTAATCGTCGGCACCGGCTTCGAGCGCCTCCACTTTGTCGTCTTCGTTGTCGCGCACGGTGAGCATGAGCACGGCCAGGCGAGGGAATTGGCGCCGGATCTCGCGGCACGCTTCCACACCGCCCATACCGGGCATGTTGATATCCAGCAGCACGGCGTCGAAGCTGGACGAGCGGAGAAGCGGCAACGCCTGCTCACCTGTGACGGCCTCCGCGGTATCGAACCCGAGTGTGCCAAAGGTGGTGCGCAGAGCGCGGCGGATGGACGGCTCGTCGTCCACAATCAAAACCTTGCCCCGCGATGATGTACTGACGGAATTCATTGGGTCCTCCATTCGGCACGCGGAAGAGACAGGAAGAACGTCGTGCCTTTTCCTTTTTCACTGTTCACCCAGGCGCGTCCACGATGTACTTCCGCGGCCTCTTTGATAATCGATAATCCTAATCCGGTCCCCGGCGCGCGGTGGTTCGATCCGGGACTGCGGTAAAAGCGCTCGAAAATCCGCTCGCGGTCCTCGGGCCGAACTTCGGAGCCTTCATTGTGAACCGAGATGACAACTTCGCCGTCGCGATCGTCCACCGCGATGCCGATCGGAGAGCCGGGCGTGGAATACTTGGCCGCGTTGTCGATAAATTGCATGATGGCGGTGCCCAATAGCTCGCGATCTCCGTAGGTGGCGCATAGCTGATTGGAAATCGAAACCAGGGTCCGATGTCCGCCCAGTTGATCGGAGTGCTCGGCCAACAGGTCTTGGATAAGCTGCGGGATCAAGACGGTTTCCTTGTGGAGCTTGGTCTCTGAAGCCTCCAGTTTGGCGGTTTGCAACAAGCGCGTGCTGAGCGCGTTCAGCTTTTCGGATTCTTCGTCAATCAGAGTGACGAGATCTTCTTGGGCGGGATCCAGGTGGCCGGCTTCCAGCAGGCCTGAACTGGCGGTACGAATGGCGGTCAGCGGAGTTTTGAAAGCGTGCGCCAAGGCGTCCAACACGGCCGTTCGTAGCTTTTCGCTTTGCCGCGCGGCCTCGGCGTGGCTTTGTTTTTCGAAAGCGCGCGCGCGTTCCAATGCAATGGCGGCGAGCGACGCGATGGAATCGGCCAGAAGTGGGCTAAGATTTTCGCCGCGCAACACAATTGCGCCTATCGAACTGGTTCCGGGCCTGAGCAGGCGCCGCCAGGTGGTCCCATCGGGGTCGTCCTGATTGCGATCTCCGAGATATGTGTCGCGGGCCAGGGCTTCCAAGTCGGCACCCGCTGCTCCCGCCATGTCCTCCGACGCGCGGGCGGCGTCGAAAAGAGCCACTGCTTCCACCTCGGTGACGTCGAGAATCTGAGCCACGATTTGCGACCCCGGCAGCCGCTGCGGATCCATCAGCAAAGTGCGGCGGCTCAATTCGTAAAGCTTCTCCATGCCACGCCGCTCCAGGATGGCAGTGCGCGCTTGCTTTTCCATCTGGATGGACAGCCGGCTCACCAACAGGGCAGTGGATTCGAAAGTCACCAGGGCCACCCAGTTTTGAGGATCGGCGACATAGAAGGTATGCACGGGCGGAACGAAGAAGTAGTTCAAGCAGGTGAGCGCCACCAGCGAAGTTACGGTGGCTTCCCAAAAACCGGACAGCATCGCAACCAGGACAACGATCAACAAATCCAGAAACCCGGTTGTAGAGAAATTCACCTGTAACCGTAGTGCCACGTAGGCGGCTGCCAGTACGGCCGCCGATCCGGCTAGGGATCGTCCGGCGAATCCAAAGGTGCTCTCCAAACCGGCTTTGGCAGCAGAATGCATCAACCTGGCCTAAAGATACAACAAGGGTCATGAAGAAGACATAAACAACTCATTAAGATAGACGGAAGATAGCGCCGTGTTATGGGAGCGGCCCGACGGCCTTCGGCATAGCCGGAAAAAGCGGACCGGCCGGGGAGGGCCTGCTAGGAGTACTGCACCATCACCGCTGTGTCAATCGTTCCAACCTAAAAGAAATGGTGGTAATATCAGTGCCTATCAATCATTTGGAGGAATCAAGCGCAGCGCTAATTCTATAAGAATTGGCCTTGGGACGCGAGTGGTACGAGTGTTTCCCCATGCCTTCCTATCTACACAGTACTGAGGATTCATTTCGTTCCAAGTCTCCGGCAAACATAATCAATTAACGCACTTATGGCCGCCTCATTTCAGCCCAACATAATCGGCAGTGACTTCCATTCGTACCGGGGGGGTAGACCAGCTCGGGGGCGGTTTCCGTATGTTACAGATCTGGTGAGGGAAGCGGCCGGGTCAACTCCAGAGGCGATTGCGCTCTCGTCCGGTGCCGGCGCGATGACCTTTCAAGAGTTGGCGGATCGATCCGCGCGGCTGGCAACCTACTTGACCGCGTTGGGCGCGGGACCTGAAGTTGTTGTAGGCCTGTGCCTGGAACGCTCCTTCGATTTCGTTGTTTCAGCGCTCGCGGTACTCATCTCCGGCGCCGCATATCTTCCTCTGGACCCCAGTTGGCCGGCAGCGCGTTTGCGCACCATCCTGGAGGCCGCCCAAGCGCCGCTCGCGATCTCACGCGGCACAGCCGTTCAACTCCTCAGTGGAAGCAGCACACTCACCATCGATCTGGATACCGCCGCCAGCACGATTGAGCGATGCGATCCAGCAGCCGAGCCCGCGGCACCCACGGGGGACCAACTGGCCTACGTGATTTACACCTCCGGATCCACCGGTGAGCCGAAGGGCGTCGAGGTGACGCACGACAATCTTTTGAATCTGATCCTCTGGCATCAGGAAGCCTTTGGGACTACGTCCAGCGACCGGGCGAGCCATCTGGCAGGAGTCGGTTTCGACGCCGCCGTTTGGGAGATCTGGCCAAATTTGGCCGCAGGCGCGACCTTAGTGCTGGTGGACGAAGAGACCCGCACGTCGGCCGATCTTTTGTGCGATTGGCTGGTGAAAGAACGCATTACGGTAGCGTTCGTTCCCACCATATTCGCGCAACCGATGTTAGCCCATGGTTGGCCGGACGAGACGGCGCTCCGGTATTTGCTTACGGGCGGTGAAGCGTTGCATCGCCACCCCGCGGCTGGGCTTCCGTTCACTATGGTGAACAACTACGGCCCGACGGAATGTACCGTGGTTGCGACTTCCGGTATTGTTCCGGCGGCCAAAGCGGTGGACTTGCAGCCAGCGGTTCCGCCCTCGATCGGCAGGCCGATCGCGCGCACGCAAATCTGGATTCTCGATGCGGATGGCCATCCCGTCGCGCCTGGGCAGGTGGGGGAAATCTATATTGGCGGAAGCAGCGTCGCGCGGGGATATCGGAACAACCCGGCGGCCACCTTGGAGCGCTTCCTGCCCGATCTCCTGAATCCCATTCCAGGTTCGCGGATGTATCGCACCGGCGATCTTGGATATTTTCTTCCGGACGGACAAATCGCGTTTCGCGGCCGCGCGGACAGCCAGGAACAAATCCACGGTTACCGGGTGGAACCCGATGAGATCGTGTGCGCACTGAACAGTCATCCGTCGGTTGCGGGAAGCGCAGTAGTAGCGCGCGGCGAGGCCAACGCCAGAATCCTGGTGGCCTATGTGGTGCCGCGGGCAGGCGCAACGCTAGCGGCGTCGAATCTGCGCGAATTTCTTTCGGCGACTCTGCCTCACTACATGGTTCCGTCCACGTTTGTTAAGATTCCGGCGCTGCCGTTTAATTCGAATGGGAAGCTCGACCGCAAAGCGCTGCCCGATCCATGCGGGGAAAATCGCATCGAGGACGCCGGCTATCGCGCGCCAAGCACGGCCACCGAAGAACGGCTGGTGGAGATTCTATCCACGCTGCTGGGCGTGGACCGCGTGGGTGCGGACGACAATTTCTTTCTGCTCGGATTTCACTCCCTGCTGGCGACTCAAGTGGCTACTCGAGTTTACGAGCGCTTCGGGATCCAGCTCAGTCTGCGGAATCTGTTCGAGGCCAAAACGGTGGCGCGTCTGGCCGCCGAAGTGGATCGCCAACTGATCGAAAAGCTCAACTCGATGAGCGACGAAGAGGTTGCCCGGTACCTGGCCAGCTAAGCGGCGAATTCACATGGATGCCGCAATCAGCCTGTGCCAGCTTACGGAACCCGATATCATGGCATCTCCGTACGGGTTGTATCGGGAGTTGCGGGAGTCCGATCCAGTGCACTGGGATCCGTTTTTGCACGCCTGGATCGTCACGCGCTACGCCGATATCGTAACCGTCCTGACCCGCCTTTCAGCGGACCGCACCCTCACACCGGAACGGTTGGACGGCATGGGGCTCACGGCGATGAAGCCGATCATCGAGGTGATGTCGCGGCAGATGCTGTTCCGCGATCCTCCTGCTCACACTCGTCTGAGAGCCCTGTGCGCCGCGGCGTTTACACCGGCCCGGGTCGCGATCCTGCGCGGGCATATTCAAGACATCGCAGACAGCTTGATTGACGGCTTTATTGGCAAAGGAAGCGCCGACGTGGTGGCCGATTTTGCTGCGCCGATGCCGGCCATCGTTACCGCCGAGATGCTAGGCGTTCCGGTGAGCGATTTCCTGAAACTCAAACAATGGTCCATCGATTTCGCCGAGATTCTGGGAAATTTCCAGCATTATCCCGATCGCGTGGCGCGCGTGGCAGCCAGCGTTCGCGACATGACCGAATACTTTCGCGAGGCGATTCATGAACAAAGGGCGAATCCGCACGAAGGACTGGTGGGTTCGCTGGTACGAGCCGAGGTAGATGGGGCAAAGCTGACCGAAGAGGAGATCATCGCCAATAGCATCCTCACGATGATCGGAGGACAGGAAACATCCACCAATCTGATCAGCAGCGGGCTGCTGACGCTGCTGCGGCACCCCGAGCAGATGCGAATTCTGTTGGAGGATCCATCGCTGATTTCTTCGGCCGTCGAGGAATTGCTGCGATACGAAAGTCCCATCCAGCATACGGCGCGCGTGGCGCAGGAAGACTTTTCGCTGGGCGGCAAGCTAATCCGGCGCGGGCAATCGGTGGTTGCGGTACTGGCGGCGGGAAATCGCGATCCGGAACGCTTCCCCAATCCCGATTTTCTGGATGTGCGACGCAACGACAAAGGGCATCTGGCGTTTGGTTGGGCCGCGCATTTTTGCTTTGGGGCTCCACTAGCGCGCGTTGAAGGGCAAATTGCATTCGGCACGATTTTGCGGCGATTGAATCACCTGGAGTTGGCGTCCGAAAACTTCGAGTGGCGGGAGAATTTCGGGTTGCGGGGGCTGAGCGGGCTGCCGGTTCGTTTTCAAGCGAGCATGGAGCGGGTTGCCTAGCGGGGCACGAATTGTTCGATCACCCCTCCTAACTGCATGAAAGAATTCAGGTCCGTCGGCTTTCGAAAGTAGACGTTCGCGCCCAGCGACAGCGCCCGATCCCGATCCGCCGGTGAATCCGAGGACGTTATGATGATGACCGGCGTAGCAGCGAACGCATAGTTCTGGCGGATGTGGGCAAGCACTTGGCTGCCATCCACTTTGGGGAGGTTCAAATCCAGCAGAACCAACTGCGGCGCTTCGGCGGCTGGCCCCTTCTCAGCCTGTTTCAGGAGCTGCATAGCCTCTTCGCCGTTGTGAGCAACAGTGAGGAGATGCTTGAGCCCATGCTTCTCCAGGGCCCGCCGGACCAGAAACACATCGCCAACGTTATCCTCAACCAACAGAATACGCACCCCAAGCCCCCGTTTTACGGACTAATCCGCCGGAAAATGAGCACGTTTCGTGCCATGACGTAATATGGCCGATTGGCGCAGGGGCGTCAATACGCAACGACCTGCCCGATCAGCGTCTTCCGGGCAATTTCTGCACTCGGAAGGCCAAAATTGCCGACTCCTAACCGCTGGAGGGGAGCAGGTTCATTGAAAAAGCTTTACGTTCGGGATGGTACTCCGGTTGCCTCTCGACCAGGCGAGGTCGATTGGACAATGCTGGGATGGATGATCTTGTTCGCGCTGATGACGCTGCCCGGGGCTGCTGCCACCATCGCCGGTTATCACACTGGCGCCTCGCTTAAGACGACGACGATCGTATTCGCGGGACTGTTTATGGCCGCCTTGTTCACCCGCATGGTGCGGGGCATTCGTTGACACAACCGCATGCGAGCGCCGCATGAAGCCAACGTCATTACGTGTCGTCCTGGCATTTTACTCCGGCGAAGACGAAGAACCTAAGGCAGCTTATCGGGCTGTTCGCGAAGCCAGCCGAGGGCGCGCGTTTCTTTTCCAGGCGAACGGAAGTGGAGCAGAGAAACATCGGGACGCAATCGGGCGTTATGCCGCGCTACGGCTGGAGGGCGAAACGCTGGTGGCGGCGGAGGCAACGCCCGAGAATCTGGAAGCCATTGTCAGGCGGCTGCAGGACACGGGTTCGCCGGCCGTGTTCGTTTTGCGAGAAGATCTGGCGGATTCGGGCGCTGGTTTGGCTGACCGGGCGCCGTCGCGCGATAACAATTCGCTCGAATCCATCCTGGAAGAATTGCAAGCGAATGAGCTGGCGCTGGACGCCGCCAGGCGCGATCTTGTAGAAGCGGCTAGGCTGGGACACGCGCTCACCGCGGCAGCGGAGTGGCTGCTGGACAACGCGTACCTGATTCGCACGCAGATCGCCGAGATCCGCCGCCACATGCCGCGCGGATACGCCAAGAACTTTCGCACGCTCGCGCCGGTCTGCGATATGGCGCGCGAGCTGGTCGCCCGGAGCGACCAAACGCTGAACGAGTCCGCCATTGCGGAATGGCTGCGCGATCGTCAGACCGTAAAGCCGCTGGCTATCGCGGAACTTTGGCTGTTTCCGCTGCTGCTGCGGCTAGCGCTGGTCCAGGTACTGCGGCATCTGGCGGCGAACGTCAGCCGGTCGCAACAATTGCGCGAGGCTGCCTATCTGTGGGCTAACCGTCTGGCTGCCAGCGCGCGTCGCGGAGCTGAGGAGTTCGATTTCATCCTGCGGCGGATGGAAAACGAACCGATCGCGCTCCAGCCGTACTTCTTGACGTCCCTGGTGGAACAACTGCAAGACGAGGAGAGCGCGCTGGTGCCCATCCAGCGCTGGATCGAAGAACGGCTGAAGACGCCCATCACGGAGCTGGTGCGCGGCGAGCACACGCGCGAAGCGGCGGAACGAGTCTCGACGGCCAACGCGTTCGGGAGCCTGCGAGCGCTGTCCCACATCGATTTCAACGAGATCTTCGAAGCGGTGAGCCTGGTGGAAGCGGAGTTGCGTACGGATCCGGCGTACGTAGCGAGCGACTTCGCCACCCGCGATGAGTGCCGCCGCGTGGTGGAGCGCATATCGCGCAATAGCGGCGTGCCCGAGGTGGAGGTTGCGCGGCGCGCATTGCAGATGGCCGCGCACGACGCTTCTGAAAACAGGCATGCGTCCTACTATCTGCTGGCCGAGGGCGTAACCGAACTGGAAGCGGATACCAAGGCCAGGGTTCCGCTCAAGATGCGCCTGATTCGCGCCGTGCGCCGGCGGGCAACCGCGGAATATCTGCTGAGCGTTTCGGGAATCGCGGCGTGCTTTCTTGCGCTGGCTCTCGCTCTGGCCTGGGACGCAGGGGTGCGCCAGCCCCTCATGCTGGTGTTGCTCGGAACCTTGGCCTTGCTTCCCTTGAGCGAACTCTCGATCCAAATCGTAAACGCTTTGGTGATTTCTCTTCTCCCACCGGAAGCGCTGCCCAAGATGGATTTCAAGCACGGCATTCCGCCGGAAAACGCGACGCTGGTGGTGATCCCGATGATGCTGGCGAGCCTTCCAGTGGTTCAACAGCAGCTCGAAAAACTGGAAGTGCGTTTTCTCGCGAACCGGGAGCAGAATCTATTCTTCAGCCTGTTGTCCGATTTCACGGATTCACCAGAGCCCGGTGCGCGCGGCGACGCGGAGTTGTTGCGGGCCGCGACTGAGGGGATCAACGAGCTAAACGCCCGCTATTCCGGAGGCCACTTCCTGCTATTTCACCGCAAGCGCGTGTGGTCCCAGAGCGAGGGCATGTGGATCGGCCGTGAGAGGAAGCGCGGCAAAATCGAGGACCTGAACGAATTCTTGAGCGGCGCGGGGTCGGACGAGATCTTGACCGCGGGCAGCCTGCCGTTGCCGATCAAGTACGTCATTACGCTCGACACCGACACGCAATTGCCGCCCGGCACGGCGTGCCGAATGGTGGAGACGATCTCGCATCCCTTAAACCGGGTAGAGATCGATCCCCAGAAACACGTCCGGCTGCGCGGCTTCACGATTATCCAGCCGCGAGTGAGTATCGGGCTGCCGGACGCCACAGCGACACGTTTCACGCGCGTTTTCGCCGACACTTCTGGGACCGATCCGTATTGCCACACGGTCTCGGACGCGCAGCAGGATTTGTTTGGCGAAGCGATTTTTCACGGCAAGGCGATTTACGACGTGCAAGCGTTCCGCGCGACGCTCGACAATCGCTTCCCGGAAGAAACGCTGCTGAGTCACGATTTGATCGAAGGGGCCCACGCGGGCGTCGGCTTGGCGAGCGACATCGAGTTGTTCGAGAACCTGCCGCTCGATTACGTCAGCTTCAGCAAGCGCCAGCATCGCTGGATTCGGGGCGACTGGCAAATCGCGCCTTGGATTTTTCCGCGCGTTCCCAAAGCCGGCGGCGGCAGCGAGCCGAATCCGCTGACGCTATTGAATCGCTGGCGTATTTTCGACAATTTGCGGCGCAGCCTGGTGCCGGTGGCGTCGTTGCTGTTGCTGCTGTTCGGCTGGCTGATTTCGGCGGCGCCGGGGGTATGGAGTTTGGTGGTAGGTCTCGCGATTGCGATTCCCGCGCTGGCCCCGCTGCTCGATCGGGTGGCGCGCCGCGTACAAAACGAAGTTCACGGCTGGCGTGGAGCTACCGACGAGTTGGTGCGCGCGGCGGTGATGATCGCATTCCTGCCGCACCAGGCGTGGCTCTCGATCGATGCGATTGCCAGAGTCGCGTACCGGCGCAAAGTCAGCCGCCGGCGACTGCTGGAATGGCAACCGGCGGAGAGCACCACTCCGGGCGATGCCACGGGCCGCATGAGTTCCACTCTGCGACAGATGCTCGCGATCAGTGGAGTCTCGGTGGTGCTCATGGTGGTGTTCGGCGTGAAAGGCGCGATCGCTCCGACGTCTGCGTTTCTGGCGCTGTGGTTCGCATCGCCTGCGGTGTTGCTTTGGCTCTCGCGGCCGGAGGGGCCTGCGCCGCGCGGCGATCTCAACCGCGTGGACACGCTCTTCCTTCGGCGCCTGGCGCGCAAAACCTGGCGCTACTTCGACGATCTGGTGAATGCCGATTCGAACTGGCTGCCTCCGGATAATTCGCAGCTTGCATTACGGGTCGAGGTGGCACAGCGGACTTCCCCCACGAATATCGGGCTCTGGTTCACTTCCACGTTGACGGCGGCCGACCTTGGTTATCTCGCCGTGGATGATTTTGTGAACCGCTGCACGCAAACCTTTGCGACGCTCGATCGCCTGGAACGCTACGAAGGGCATCTTCTCAATTGGTACGACACACGCACGCTGCAACCGCTGAATCCGCGCTACGTGTCTACGGTGGACAGTGGAAATCTAGTCGCCAGTTTGTGGGTACTCGAAGCCGGCTGCGAGGAACGGCTCCACGCTCCGCTGTTGGGTCCCGCGTGCCTGGCGGGTATGGCAGACACGTTGTCCATGCTTCGGGAAGCGGCGGGGCGGGATGCTTCCGTCGTCATGCCCATTCAGGCTCTGCGGCGTTTTCTGCGCGGAAAGGTGGAAGGTCATGTGTTGATCAGCCGCCTTCGATTGGCTCTGCATCCGGTGCAGCAGCTGCAGGAAAGCGGGCGCTGGCAGGAAGCGAGCGATGAGCGTTCCTATTGGATCTCGGCTCTGGCTCGTGAGTTGGGTTCGTGGACGGAAGTGGTGGATCGCTACTTGCCCTGGATGGAAACGCTCACCCGTCCGCCGGATTCTTTTTTGCTGGCCCTGGATGAAGATGCGCCCAGGTTTCGGCGGCAGGCATTGAGCGCGACGCCATCGCTCCAGGAACTTTCCAGCGGGACTCCGCCGGCGCTCCAAGCGGTTCTGGATTGGCGCGGGAGACGCGAGTTGCGCCCGGACGTAGCGGCCTGGCTCGACCGGCTGGCCGGTGAATATCAACAGGCCCAGGCTGCCGCAACAGAGACGGTGAAGCGGCTCGCAGATTTGTCCAATGCCGCTCGCCGCTTGAGCGGGGCGATCAACATGGGCTTTTTGTACGACCCCGCACGCCGGCTGTTCGGAGTCGGCTACGCCGTAGGAGGCCCGCTGGAATTCACCAGCCACTACGATCTGCTGGCCAGCGAATGCCGCTTAGCAAGCCTGGTGGCGATTGCCGCGGGATCGGTGCCGGTCGAACACTGGTTTGCATTGAGCCGTCCGCTGGTGACGACGCCGCGCGGGCAGACGCTGCTTTCCTGGAGCGGCACGATGTTCGAGTTCCTGATGCCGCTCCTGTTTACGCGCACGTTCACTAATTCGTTGCTCGATCATGCGTGCCGGCAAGCGGTCCGGCTGCAAATGGACTATGGGCGCGACAACGGCGTTCCGTGGGGCGTTTCCGAATCCGCCTATAGCGCGCTCGACGCGAGCCAGATCTATCAATACCGCGCTTTCGGTGTTCCAGCACTGGCGCTGAAGCCGGCCTTCGAAGAGGATCTGGTGGTGGCGCCTTACGCCACTGTTCTGGCGCTCATCGTCGATCCGGATGCCGCCGTCGAGAATCTCAGACGCCTGCAAGATCTGGGGCTCGAAGGTCCGATGGGATTTTACGAATCGATCGACTTCAGCCGTGAGAACAAGCGAGACGGAGAACTCGGCGTCGCAATTTACTCCTACATGGCGCATCACCAGGGAATGAATCTGGCAGCCTTGGATGACGTGTTGCACGGGAGCGCGATGCAACGCCGCTTCCATGGCGATGTCCGAGTCCGGGCCGTGGAATCGCTTCTGTTTGAGCGCCTGCCGCTCACGCGATTGCCGCAGGATCCGGTTCTGACCACGGTAGTGCCTGCGCGATCCAGCGCCACCGAAGAGCCGGCCGAGCGCACCTGGAAGGAAGAAACAGCCATCCCTCGCGTCCACTTGCAGGGCAACGGAAGATACGCGGTGATGATCAGCAACGCCGGCGGCGGCTACAGCCGATGGAACGATTTCGACGTCACTCGTTGGCGATCGGACACCACCCGCGACGCGTGGGGAAGTTTTCTTTACATCCGCGATCTGCAATCGGGGGCGGTTTGGTCGGCCGCGCATCAACCCGTCGGCAGCCCGATGGGCGCAAGCTCGGTCAGCTTTTCGGCCGATCGCGCCGAATTTCTGCGCCGCCTGTACGGAGTGGAGACCGTGATGGATGTTACCGTAGCGGCCGAGGACGACGTGGAGTTGCGGCGCGTCACCATTACGAACCGCTCCACGCGCAGCCGTCACCTGGAATTCACCAGCTACGTCGAACTCGCGCTGGCGCCTCATCGCACGGATGTGTTCCATCCCGCGTTTGCGAAGATGTTCGTCGAGACCGAGCGCCAGTCCGAGAATGTACTGCTGGCAAGACGGCGATTGAGAGCGCCGGACGATCCGCCGATCTGGGCCGCGCACGTTCTGATTGGCGCGCCGGGTCAAGTTCAGTTCGAAACGGATCGCGCAGCTTTCTTGGGACGCGCAGGCACAGCGGAAAAACCGGAAGCGTTGGGCCGCGATCTTACCGGGTCCATCGGAACTGTTCTCGATCCGATCTTTAGCCTCCGATGCCGGGTGAATCTCGAGGCGCGCGAGCGGATCGAACTCGACTTCATTACGATCGCGGCGGATTCGCGGGAAGCGCTGCTGGCATTGGCCGCAAAATATCAACGCCAGGAATCCGTGGCGCGAGCCTTCGAAATGGCCTGGACCCGCGCGCAGCTGGAACTGCGCTATCTGAGCGTGGGACCCGCGGCGGCCAACCGCTTCCAGGAGCTGGCGAGTCATCTGCTTTATCCCAATTCGCGGCTGCGGCCGGCGGCGGACCGGCTCGTACGAAACCACCTTGGACAATCGGTTTTATGGGCCTATGGGATTTCGGGCGACCTTCCCATTCTGCTGGTGGCGGCGGCCGAGCCTCGGCATCTGCCGTTATTCCGCGAGGTGCTTTTGGCGCATTCGTATTGGAGACTGCGCGGCTTCCACGTCGATTTGCTGGTGCTGAATCAAGAAACCCCCAGCTACGACCGTCCTTTCCATCAGCAGCTTCTGCGCCAGGTGCAGGCGCACGCTTCCGAAGCCGGCATGGACAAGCCCGGCGGCATCTTCTTGCGCGATTGGAACACAATCCCCGATGAACATCGGAATCTTTTGCTCGCGGTTTCGAGCGTGGTGCTTAACGGCGGACGCGGTTCGTTGCAGCAGCAGTTAATGTCGGGAGGCGAGGGACCCGCTCCGCCCGCGTTCACGCCATCGGGAGGCACGGTGGAGACAGTCTCGCCGCCGCTGCCGTTCCTGGAACTGGCGTATTTCAACGGTACCGGTGGATTCACGCCGGAAGGCCGGGAGTATGCGATTTACCTGAAGCCAGGCAGCGAAACACCTTCGCCCTGGGTAAACGTGATGGCGAATTCCGCGTTCGGCGCGATGGTGAGCGAGAGCGGCCTGGGATTTACGTGGTCGGGGAACAGCCAGACGAACCGGCTCACTCCGTGGCACAACGATCCGGTTAGCGATCCGCAATCGGAAGCCATCTATTTGCGAGACGACGAGAGCGGCGCTACGTGGACGCCGACGCCGTTGCCGATCCGCGAGCAGGATGCGTATCGCGCGCGCCATGGTCAAGGCTACACGGTTTTCGAACACAATAGCCACTCGATCGGGCAGGAACTGACGGTGTTTGTTCCGTTGAACGAGAACGGCGGCGATCCGGTGAAAGTCTACCGGTTGCGGCTGCGCAACGATTCGGGACGGCGCCGGCGCTTGACCGTCACGTATTTCGCGGAGTTGGTGCTGGGCGGCGTGCGCGAGGATCAGCAATTGCATGTGCAAACTTCTCGCGACGAGCCATCAGGCGCTGTGCTCGCGAGGCAATCGTGGTCCGGCACCTACGTTGGGCAAATCGCATTCGCGGCGATGAGCCCGCGGGCCGCTTCTTACTCCGGAGATCGCACGCAGTTTCTGGGACGCAATCGGTCGACAACGAGGCCGGCTGCGTTGGAACGTGCACGCTTAGACAACCGGACCGGGGCCGCCATGGATCCAGCCGCGGCGCTTCAACTCCCGCTCGTGATCGAAGCAGGTCATCAGATGGAAGTGACGTTTCTGCTGGGGCAAGCGGAGACGGTGGAGAAAGTGCGGGAGCTCGTGAATCGTTATCAGGGCGCCGATCAAGTGGAGGCTGCCCTCGCTTCGACGCGCGAGTGGTGGAATTCAAAGCTGGGTGCGCTGCAAGTGCGAACACCGCTTTTGTCCGCCGATCTCATGTTGAATCGCTGGCTGCCTTATCAGGCGTTGAGCTGCCGATTCTGGGGACGATCGGCGTTGCATCAATCCAGCGGAGCGTTTGGTTTTCGCGATCAATTGCAGGATTGCCTGGCTTTCGTGTATTTCGCGCCGGAGCTGACGCGGGCGCACATTCTGGCGTCGGCAGCGCGCCAATTCGTCGAGGGCGACGTGCAGCACTGGTGGCATCGCGAAACCGGGTTGGGTGTAAGGACACGCTGTTCGGACGACATGGTGTGGCTGCCTTTCGCTGTGGCGCACTACGTTGCCGTAACTGGTGACGCGGCGATTCTCGATCAGGAAATTTCGTTCCTCGAAGGTGCCCCATTGGCTGCGACGGAGCAGGAGCGCGTGTTTGTTCCAATGATCCCGGCGCAGACTGCTCCGCTCTGGGAACACTGCCGGCGCGCGCTGGATCACGCCATGCGTTTGGGCGTTCACGAGATTCCGTTGATCGGAACGGGCGATTGGAACGACGGTCTGAATCGCGTGGGCATGGATGGGCGCGGGGAGAGCGTGTGGCTCGGGTGGTTTTTGTGCAGCGTGCTGGAGTCGTTCGCGCAAGTGATGGAATCCCGCGAGAGCGGACGCTCGCTGGCTCCGGGATGGCGCGAACACGTGCGGGAGTTGAGCATTGCGCTGGAACGCAACTGTTGGGATGGCGATTGGTATTTGCGCGGTTTCTTCGACAACGGGACGACGCTGGGATCGCACGCGAATTCAGAAGCGAGGATCGATTCGTTGCCGCAATCCTGGGCAGTGATCTCCGGGGCCGCGGATCCGGCGCGTGCGCGGCGCGCCATGCAATCGGCCGAGAGCCAGCTAGTGATCGAGCGGGACCGGTTGGCGCTGTTGTTCACACCGCCGTTCGATCATTCCGAACCGCATCCGGGATACATCATGGGCTACCCGCCCGGGATTCGCGAGAACGGCGGCCAGTATACGCACGGCGCGTTGTGGATCGCCGCGGCCTGGGCTCGTTTGGGCGACGGCGCCGCCGCGGTGCGCCTGCTGAAGATGATGAACCCGGTGGAGAACAGCCGCGATCCGCAGGCCACGGAACACTATCGGGGCGAACCGTATGTTGTAGCGGCCGACGTATCATCGGCGCCCGGCAAGGTTGGACGAAGTGGCTGGACGTGGTACACCGGTTCGGCGGGTTGGATGTACCGGATCTGGATTGAGGAAGTGCTCGGATTTCAACTGCGTGGCGATCGGCTGACGATCGCGCCGGTGATTCCCGCCGATTGGGATGGATTCGAGATCGCGTATCGCCATCGCAGCACGGTCTATGAAATTGCCGTACGCAGGCGCGCTTCAAACGAAGCACGGATCATGGAGATCGATGGCCATGAGGCGGAGAATAGCTCGATTCAGCTGACCGATGACGGCGGAAAGCATAAGGTCACGGTGTGGATTCCTCGGGGATCGAGCGCTATTCCACAGCCACAAGGAAAAGCCGCCGACGCTCTCCCGCCGAGCGTGCCAGTCGGCATAAAATGATACCCTGGGCGGAGGAAGTTTTGTGCCGGAATCCGCACCAGTCCGTTACACACTTTCGGAGCCGCTGAGCGCCGTGAAGCTGCGGGAGCACCCGGGAAGCAGCCTCAGGAGTCCAACGGGAACCCTGGTGTCGATACCCGTTGGCGCGATTGTCGAGTTAGAGGGCGCGGTGGCGAAGTCGGGTCTGGTGAACGTTCACTGGAACGACGAAGTGTTCTCCGTCTTTTACGAGGACATCGCAAAAGCGCGCAGCTGACGAGCTCTTAGTGCCGGAAATGCCGGACGCCAGTGAACACCATGGCGAGACCTAGTTTGTTGGCTGCGGCGATTACGTCCTCATCGCGAATCGAACCGCCCGGTTGAATGACAGCCGTGATCCCGTGTTTCGCGGCCTCCTCAAGGCCATCGGAAAAAGGGAAGTAAGCATCGGATGCGAGGACGGTTCCTGGCAAAGGCAGCAGCGCTTTCATGGCGCCCACCTTCACGGAATCCACGCGGCTCATTTGCCCTGCGCCAACGCTGACGATCTGCCGTTCGCGCGCGTAAACAATCGCGTTCGACTTCACGTGTTTGCACACTTTCCATGCGAATTCGAGAGCTCGCCATTCGTCTTCGGAAGGGGCGCGCTCGGTTTTCACCTGGCATTCGCCGCGCTCCAGCCGATGCGAGTCCGGCGTCTGTACCAGGTAACCGCCGCTGATGGATTTCAGAACCGGCTCTTCGGCCGCGCGTGCCACGGCCAAAAGCCGCAAGTTCTTTTTCGAGGCGAGCAATTCGCGCGCCGCGGAATCGTAGCCCGGCGCGGCGATGGCTTCAATGAATGTCTTCGCGATTTCGGCCGCGGTATCGCGATCCACGGTCCGGTTGAACGCCAACACGCCGCCATACGCCGACACGGGATCGGCTTCGAAGGCCCGTCGATAGCTTTCCGCTAGTGTTTCCGCTTCGGCGCAGCCGCAGGGATTGGTGTGCTTGATAACGTCGGCGGCCGGTTCCTCGAATTCGCGAATCAGTTGCCAGGCCGCGTCCAGATCCACCAGGTTGTTGTAGGAGAGTTCCTTGCCCTGCAGTTGCTCGGCGGCGGCGATTCCTCCGTGACGGTTGGAGTAGAGCGCGGCTTTCTGGTGCGGATTCTCGCCGTAGCGCAAATCGAGCGCGCGCGGGGCACGAATGTCGAGAAATGCGGGCAGGCCGGATTCGTCTTCGGCGCCCACGCGAGCCAGGCGATTGCTGATGGCCCGATCGTAGGCCGCGGTCAGCGTGAAGGCCTTCTTGGCTAGCCGCCAGAGGGTGGGTTCCGAGAGGCCGGATTCGCGTTCATGCAGCTCTTCGAGAATTGCCGGATAGTCATCGGGCGAAACCACCACGGCGACATCCTGATAATTTTTGGCCGCGGCTCGAATGAGGGTGGGGCCGCCGATATCGATGTTCGCGATCAGCTCCGACAACGGTACGCCTTGTTTGGCCGCGACTTTCTCAAACGCGTAGAGATTCACGGCGACCAGGTCAATGAGCGGGATGTCGTGCTCGGCGAGCGACTGCATGTGATCGGGATTGGCGCGAATCGCGAGAACGCCGCCCGCCACGCGCGGATGGATGGTTTTCAGACGGCCATCCAGCATTTCGGGAAACCCCGTCAGGTCGGACACTTCGCGCACGGGCACGCCGGCCGCTTCAAGGGCCCGAGCCGTGCCGCCGGTGGAGATGATGTCGACGCCCAGGTCGCGCAAACCTTGCGCGAACTCCACCACGCCGGTTTTGTCGGTCACGCTGATGAGGGCGCGTCGAATCTGAGGCATGCGTTACTCACAACCTTCTTTACAATGGTAATCGTGTCTCATCCAGTTACGCTAATTCCAGGCGACGGCATTGGCCCCGAAGTCGCCGAAGCAACCATCCGCGCAGTCAACGCAACCGGAGTTTCCATCGATTGGCAGCGCGCCGATTTGAACTCGAGCATCATCGCGAAATCCGGACAGGTGCTGCCTCCACACGTGATCGAGTCGCTCGATCGCACGCACGTGGGTCTGAAAGGCCCGGTGACAACGCCGGTGGGCGGCGGGTTCCCGAGCGTGAACGTCGCGCTTCGCAAGCATTTCGATCTGTTTGCCAACGTGCGCCCGGTGCATTCGCTGCCGGGACTCAAGACGCGGTTCGACGACGTAAAGATCGACATGGTGATCTTTCGCGAAAACACCGAAGACTTGTACTCGGGCCTGGAGCACGAAGTGGTGAAAGACGTGGTCACGAGCTTAAAGGTGATCACGCGGGTAGCTTCCATCCACATTGCCGAGTACGCGTTTCAGTTCGCCAAGAAAAACGGGCGCAAGCAGGTGACGGCTATTCACAAGGCCAACATCATGAAGCTGTCGGATGGCCTGTTCCTGCGCTGCTGCCGTGAGGTGTCGCAGCATTATCCGGAGATCGGCTACAAAGAGCTGATTGTCGATAACGCATCGATGCAACTGGTGATGCGGCCCCAGACCTTCGATATTCTGTTGCTGCCGAATCTGTATGGCGACATCGTTTCCGATCTCGCGGCGGGGCTGGTGGGCGGACTGGGCGTCGTTCCGGGCGCCAATATGGGCGACCAGCATGCGGTCTTTGAAGCGGTCCATGGGAGCGCGCCAGACATCGCGGGAAAGGGCATCGCAAACCCGACGGCGCTCATACTTTCGTCGGTCCTGATGCTGCTTCACTTGGGCGAGAGCGCGGCAGCCACCCGCTTGCGGTCGGCGATCGAGACGGTTTATGCCGAACAGGAGCACCTGCCGCCGGACGTTGGGGGAAGCGCCTCGACGAATGAATTCACCGACGCCGTGATTGCGCGATTGAAGTAGTCAATTGCGGCATTCGGCGTGCATGCTTTCTCGAAAGAATGCGTTCCGTCGAGACGAAATATTTTGGAACACTGCCCTGCGCCGAGGAATCGGTATTCGAGTTTCCGGGGGGCATGCCGGGATTTGAGGGCGAGAAAGCCTTCGTCCTGATCGAGACGGCCGAAAGCGCTCCGCTGGTCTTTTTGCAGAGTCTGACGCGCGCGAACTTGTGCTTTCTTGCGTTTCCGATTCAAGTTGTGGATCGGGACTACGCGCTGGCCGTCGCACCGGAAGATTTGGAAGCTCTGGATCTGGAGACCGGGCGGCAGCCCATACTGGGCACGGAGGCAGTAGTGCTCACGCTGATCTCGCTCGACGACGGCTTCGTGGCGTCCGCCAATTTAATGGCGCCGGTGGTGCTCAATGTAAAGACCCGGCGCGGGCTGCAGGCCATCCGTCGCGACCGGTTGTATTCCCATCAGCATCCAGTGCCTCAGCAGCAGGAGCAAACATGTTAGTCTTGCGGCGCCGCGCCGGGGAATGCGTCTTGATTGGGGACGAAATCGAGATCGAGGTGCTGGCTGTTACGCACCAGGGCGCCAAGATCGGCATTCGCGCGCCAAAATCCACGATTGTGCTTCGCAAGGAGCTTAAGATCACGCAGGAACAGAATGCGCAAGCGGCGCAAGGGCCAGCGGAAGCGGATTTCCGGTACACATTAGAAAAACTTCGGCCGCCAGCTCAAGAAAGACCTCCTCTCCCCGATAAGCCCACTGAGAGCTGAGAGAGGCTCCGATCCACCGAGCGGGAAGCCCATCGCGGCTGGGAAACTTCAGCGGAACATTTCCGGAATTTTCCTGGCTTGTCGTTTGGGTCCGCAGCTTGGCGAGGTCGGCCTCTCGAAGGCGCCAAAGGCGCTCCGGATTCGCGAAGATCGCGTCCCGGGTTCTCAATTCTAAGGAGAAATAAATGTCTTTTAGCATCAACACCAACATTGCCTCATTGCAGGCGATGAACTACCTGACGGCCAACCAGGCGTTCCAGAATAAGACCATCAACGAGGTCACCTCGGGGCTGCGCATTGTCAACAGCGGAGACGACGCGGCGGGATTAGCGGTTGCCAACCAATACGCGTCG
>DATHMO010000088.1:0-9438 GCA_035486995.1 Bryobacteraceae bacterium | reverse complement strand
CTGGCGTATTCAATGACGGCGTGTTGGAAACCCCCACACGTTCCGAGGAAGGGAAGTTTCGATTCACGGGCATATCGAATAGCGTCCAGCGCGCCTTCCATGCTGGCATAGGGACTTGCGGGGACGCACCAAATCCCGTCGAAACCAGCAAGATCGGCCGCGGCGTTGTGTATGGATGCAGTGTGAATCCAGACGGCGTCGATGGAATGTTCCGCGGGGGCAGCCAATCGAAGCGCCTCGGGAATGGCCTGGTGTGCTATCACCGATTTATCGTAATCGCCGATAAGCGCGACGCGAAACTGCGCCATTTGGAAAAGTATAGCGAAAACTTTACCGCTAACCTTCCGTTGCACGATCCGTCTAGATCCCCAACGTCTCTTACAGGAGGATCGAATCTCTATGCGTTTTCTGAGTTCAAGTTCTCTACTCGTGGTTTTCTTTGCTGCCGGCAGTAGCGGCGCGATTGCGCAGATGCCGACCCTGCGGGGGACTGCGATGCTCGATTGCTCCGGCCTTCCATGCGTGGAGGTGACCGTGGCGAGCGGGAAGCATTACCGGATGCTGATCGACACAGGCAATGTGAATTCAATGCTCGACACGGCCGTTGCTGCCGAAGCCGGACTGACGGTTTCCCCGGCCCATGGCGCTGATGGAAAAGTTCTGCCCGGCTACGGCCTTGCGGTGCTGAGTGGCCTGAAACTGGGCGACGCATCGCTCGGCGACCTCAAGGTGCTCGTGCTGGACCTCGCCAGTCACATCAAGCGCGACCGCGTGCCGGCTGCCGACGGCGCACTTGCCTATACCGCCTTCAAGGATCGGCTTCTCGAACTCGACTACACAGGCCGCACGGTTCGCGTGACTGAGCGACTCGAGACCGAGCTGCCGTGCCCGAGCTACTGCGGCAAGCTCACCACGCCGACGTTCGGTAAGAAAGGTCCTCCGATCCTAGCAACGACCGGGTTCCTGGTGAATACCAGGCCAGTCACCGCGCAGGTGGACACCCTGTTCTCCGGAACCATGCTGATCTATCCGGGTTCGGTAGAAAAGCTAGGCTTGGATCGAGAAGCGACGGCCACCAAGAAGCGCTTCTTTAACTACACCGACGACGGCGTGGACATGCTGGAGGCGCAATCGAAACAGGAAGCCTTCGGTGAACTAGTGCTTGGCAGGGATGCGCCTCTCTATTTCACGACCCCCGCGGTTCACCTGCCGGATGACATGTTCGACGCCACTGTGGGGCATGAATTATTTCGGCACTCGGTGCTTTCGATCGATCTGCATGGCATGAAGTTGTGGATCAAAGGATAGCCGCGGGCGAACGCGGCGCATCCAAGCCAGGTCCGCTGCTATCACCGTTTCGACTATTTTTATAGTTGACACGCGCACCGACCCGGAGTAATCTACTTTCAGGATGGCGCGCCGCAAGCAACGTTCTGAATCGCTCACACCTTTGGAGCTTAAAATCATGCAGGTGCTCTGGCGTCAGGGCCCCGGCAATGTGCAAGCAATTCACAAGGGCCTCGAATCAGACCTTGCGTACACCACCGTTCAAACCGTGCTCAACGTCCTGTTCGAGAAGGGCCGCGTGCGGCGCACTCTGAAAGGACGAGCGTATGAGTACCGCACTGTAGCATCGAAAGAGTCGGTTCTGGGCCAAGCCGTGGGCGATCTGATCCGGCGAATGTTCGGCGGATCGTCTGAAGAGCTCGTGATGAGCCTGGTGAAATCGCGGCAGATTGACCCCAAAACCCTAGCCCGGTTGAGCCGGCGCATCGAAGGCTCTGGAGAAGGCGGCTCTGAATGAGCAACGACGCGTACCTGTGGTTGACCTCCTATGTCGTCAACGCCGCCTGGCAGGTTGCGGCCCTGGCCTGCGCGGGCTGGGGGCTCTCGCGATTGGTAAAACAGACGGGTCCGGAGCTGCAGCACAAAATCTGGGTTGCGACGTTAATGCTGGCGACATTCGTGCCAGCCACGCCGGTGATTCAGTACTATTTCGCGCACCGGGTCTCGGCGGTTCAAGTGAGCGCGGACTTCACTATGGTTGCGGCCCACGTGTCTACCCGGCAAATCCCGCTGAAGGGCTCTGACCTGGCCGTTCAACCGATCGCACTTTACCTGATCTGCGGGTTCTATATTGCTATTCTGCTGTTCTGTTTTCTGCGTCTGTGCCGGGCGCTGTACCGGACCACTGCGCTCGTGCATCATGCCGATGCCGCATCGATCGAGCCGGATTACGCGGAGCTTTGGCGCACATCGAAAGAGCGGGTTTCCGTTCAATCGGCAACTTTGCTGCGGTCGAGTGAGGTTTTTGGACCGGTGACGGCGGGCCTCTGGCGCCCGGTTCTATTAATGCCTGCCAAGTTCATGGAGAATTATTCGCAGACCGAATTCCTGGCGGCCGTCGCGCATGAGAACGCGCACATAAAGCGAGATGACTTCCGCAAGAACGTGCTCTATGAGATCGTTGGGCTGTTCACCGCATTTCATCCCTTGACATGGTTCATTAAGTCCCAAATCGCGCAAACTCGCGAAATGGTTTGCGATCGAATGGCCGCGGAGCAGCTTCCGGACCGGCGGGCGTACGCAGTCTCTTTATTGCAGCTCGCAAGCAAAATGCAGGCGGCAACGTCGGTTGTCTCGCACGCCATGGGAATGTTTGACGCCGCGATTCTGGAAAGGAGAATTATGGCCCTCACCTCACAAATGCCGCGACTGGGCAGGATTCAGCGCTCCTTGTGGAGCGTGAGCGCAATATTCCTTCTGTCGATTTGTGCCGGAGGAATTGGATTGATGACGCGGACCGTTGCGGCTCAAACGGCTGGCCCCTCCGCTCAGCTCACGCCGGCGGCAGGCAAAAAGCAGGCCGCTGCCCCAGACCTGGACTGCACCTATTACGACGAAAAGGGGCACCCCGGGACCTGCGGGTACGATCCCAAGAACAGGAAGACGTCTCTTTGCTACTTAAATCCGGATTTGAAGCAAAGCGAGCTTCAGGAAGGCTGTGAGTGGAAACTCCGCCGATACGACGAGTGGAAACGGCGCAAGGGCGGGGAATCGAAGAACTAGTTCTGGCACACGGTGGTGAGGGGACGAAATCGTCGTGAGGTCCCGACAGCGCTCGCGCCCGGCTCGCTGAAATTCGAGAAGGGTTGAGCATTCTCAGCTCCTTGGCCTTGGCATTCAGCGAACACCACGGGGTCGACTTGCTTGAAGAATTCCCGGTGCAGCAGCTCGACGCTTCTCTCGATCTCCGTCGACGGTACGATGAGGCTCACGGCCAACTTGGAACGCGTGCTGGAAAGAACCGACGCCGGAATTTGCTTCAACGCGGCTATCGAGCGGGCGACTATCTCCGAAGTCCCGTCAATCCCTTCTCCGACCAGGGTGAGTATCGCCGATTGCGTGTGCAGGCGCACCTCGACGCATCCGGCCAGTTCAATCGGAAGGTTTTGGTAGCGGGTCGAACTCTTGAATGCCAGAAAGATTATTCCTTCGTTTTGGCACAGAAACTCGGCGGGCATGCCGTAGCGTTCGCACATCTCACCTAACGCGGCGGTCAGTGCCGCCGGGTCACGTTCATCCTTGGACCGGATTTCCAAGACAGTCAGGTCTGGTTTGCACGCGATCGCCTTCACGGGGTTGGAACACGGGGGTATGGCCGGGGTGATGCGGGTGCCCTCCACTGTAGGTCTGCGAGAGTTTCTTATAACGACCGGAATCCGTTGCCGGACAGCCGGCGTGACCGTGTCGGGATGCAGGACCTTTGCGCCGGCCACCGCCAGTGCAGCAGCCTCTTGATAGGAGAGCGACCGCAAGCGATAGCCTCCCTGAAAAACGCGCGGATCACAAGTGAGCATTCCATCGACATCGGTCCAGATTTGGATCTCGTCGGCCGAGATACCCGCACCGACAATGGACGCCGTCAAGTCCGAGCCGCCGCGGCCCAACGTGGTGGTTACACCATCTTTCGTTGAACCTATGAAGCCACCCATGACCACCACGCGGCCGTCGCTCAAATAAGGAAGCAATCGCCGCAGCTTGGCATAGCTCTCCCAATACAGCGGCGTAGCGTTGGTATGGCGATCGTCGGTGAGAATCATCTGACGCGCATCCAAGTATGCGGATGGAACGCCCCCGCTTTGGAGCGCCGCGGCCACGATCTGGCCGGACATACGCTCGCCAAAGCTGGCGATTTCATCCAATAGCGCTGGAGTGACCTCGCGGCCCTCGTCCACAACTTCGGACAGGATCACGCGCAGGTCGCGGAAAGAGCGCTGTAACGAAAGCTCGAGACTATGCAGAGCTTCGCCATTCGCAGCGTGTGCCGCTACCTCGAAATGATGGTCTTGCACTTCTGTAAGGCATTTCGAGGCGATGTAGAGTTCACCTCGGCGGGCGTGTTCGGCAAACTCGAGCAGTTTGTTTGTCGTTTTGCCAAGTGCGGACACCACGACAATGGGACGCTGCGGGAGATGCGAGTTCACCGTTCCGACCAAACGCGCAATTGCATCGATTGATTCCACGGAGGTACCGCCGAATTTCATGACAATCATAGAGAATACGATCCTTTCAAGGCCCGGAGGCCTCATCCGTGATCAAACATACGGCATGAGCCATTAGGAAGGCATTAAGCTTCGAGAAAGTTTTAGTTAAGATTGCCAAACCGTTGGATCCAATATGGTTGCGCGACAGAGCAGTGGCCGTGACAAGCGCTTCGGCCTACCCGAGCGGGGTATTTCTTGTCCAGCCCATCGTGTTAGTAAAGGAACACTCCATCTCGTGACGTATTCGTTTCCGCGATGCAGCACACTGCTTGCATGCCTACTATCACGACCAAAGACGGTATCGAGATTTACTACAAGGACTGGGGCAAAGGACAGCCTATCGTTTTCAGCCATGGTTGGCCGCTCAGCGCGGACGACTGGGATAACCAGATGTTGTTTTTCCTGCATCATGGCTATCGGGTGATCGCCCATGATCGCCGGGGGCACGGCCGCTCCACTCAAACCGCCGAAGGCCACGACATGGACCATTATGCCGACGACCTGGCGGCTCTCACGGCGCATCTCGACTTGAAAAACGCGATCCACGTAGGCCATTCCACGGGTGGCGGCGAGGTGACGCACTACCTAGCTCGGCATGGTGAAAGCCGGGTAAGCAAGGCAGCGCTGATCAGTGCGGTTCCGCCGTTCATGTTGAAGACTGCGGCCAATCCGCACGGCCTTCCCAAGGAAGTGTTCGATGGTCTGCAGGTGCAACTTGCTGCGAATCGTTCGGCATTCTACCGCGACCTTGCGGCGGGGCCTTTCTATGGCTACAACCGACCGGGCGCGAAAGCTTCCGAGGCTGTCATCCAAAATTGGTGGCGCCAGGGTATGATGGGCGGAGCCAAAGCGCATTACGACGGCATCGTGGCGTTTTCCCAAACGGATTTTACGGAAGATCTCAAGAAGATCAACGTTCCGGTTTTGGTTATGCATAGCGAGGACGATCAGATCGTGCCGTATGCCGCCGCTGGCCCACGGTCTGCGAAGTTGCTGAAGAACGGAACCTTCGTAAGCTATAAGGGCTTCCCGCACGGTATGCCCACCACGCACGCGGAAACGATTAACGCCGATCTGTTGGCGTTCGTCAAAGCCGCCGCGACAGTCGCGGCTTGAAGACAAGAGCTGCGCAAAATTAAGACGTCACGGTTCATCCACACGTGACGTCACATCGGCTAGCACCAGCAAGGAGGCCAGGTATGAAACGCAAGAGTATCGGAGTAATGGTGTTGGTTGGAGTTTTTCTCTCTGTTCTCGTGGCGCTGGCGATGGCTGCGCAGGATAAGTACACCTTGAAAGTACCCGGCGGGCTCGCGTTCTCTGAGTTCAAAGGATACGAATCCTGGCAGGTTGTGTCCACTAGCCAAGACGGACCGCTTGTGGCCGCGATCCTGGCGAATCCTGTGATGATCAAAGCCTACCAGGCCGGCATTCCCGGCAACGGCCAGCCTTTCCCCGACGGCTCCAAATTGGCGAAGATCCATTGGAACCCGAAAAAGATGGAGACGTTCCCTGCCGCGACGGTGCCAGGTACGCAGCACGACATGGACTTCATGGTGAAGGACAGCAAGCGGTTCGCGGACAGCGGCGGGTGGGGATACGCGGTGTTCGAGTACGACGCCGCGTCCGATACGTTCAGGCCCGGCACCACGACTGATAAGCCGCCGCAGGCGAACGACGCCAAGTGCGGGTACGCGTGCCACACGCAGGTGAAGGCGAGAGATTACGTTTTCACCGATTACGCGCACAGGTGAATCGGGATTGCCCATGGCACTGCGGCATTTATCAGAGCCCGAGCGCTCTCTACAAAAGAAGTATATGATGTGTACCGGACTCCGCTGGGATAGGGCGGTGGGGTGCAACGACAAGGCCGGACCGAAGGCTTATGAGATTTGGCGCCGTGGTCAAACCGCTGGTTGTCGCAGTCTTGTGGCCGGTTCTGTTTGTGGTTCGCGCCGAAGCGCTGAGCGTATGCGCTGATCCCGACTATCTCCCGTATTCCAATCGAGCCGGCGCTGGGTTTGAAAACAAAATCGCCGAGGCGGTCGCAAAAGCCTTAGGCGAAACGGTGGCGTACACCTGGGCGAGCCAGCGCGGCCATGGGGGATTTCCGCAATTCCTCGCGTCTACTCTGGACGCCAAAAAGTGCGACGTGGTGATGAGCATTCCCTATGCCAGCCGCGACGAACTGACCACGCGGCCATACTATATCTCGTCGTACGTCTTTGTTTTCGACAAAGGCAAGAAATTCGACATCACCAGCATGGATTCGCCCGTGCTCAAGCGCGTGAAAGTCGGTTTTGAACGGGAGACGCCGGTGGAGGACGCACTCAAAATGCGGGGAATGATTCCGGCCGCGATGGCCTTCGACGTAGGCACAGAAATCGATCAATCGCCCGCGATGATGCTGGACGCGCTGCAGAGCGGAAAGATCGACGTTTTGATCACGTGGCAGCCGGCCATCGGGGCGTTTCTGCGCGCCGCGCCGAATCTCGAAGTGGTGCCGGTTCCGAACGAACGAGCCTTGGGTCCGCCGGAGCAGTACGCGTTTCCGATGTCGATGGGCGTTCGCGCGGGCGACGAGGCACTGAAGAAGAGGCTGGATGAGGTGATCGTGAATCATCAGGCGGAACTTACGTCCATCCTTAGCGAGAATGGCGTGATGTCTTACGCGCCGCGACAAGGGAGCCAGTAGCGTTGCGAATCGCTCTCATGTTCGTCATTGCGATGTCGGCTGCGGCGCGAGACGGCGAAAAACTGATCAAAGAAAGCGATTGCTCCTCTTGTCACGCCGTGGATCGGCAAGTGGTGGGTCCGGCATACACGGCCATCGCCAAGAGCCATGCCGGGCAAGCGGACGCGATCGAGAAACTAGCTGCGAAAATTCGCGATGGCGGTAATGGCATGACGCCTCATCCGGATTTAGCCGACGCGCAACGCCGGGAGATAGCGGAGTGGATTTTATCGCAGACGGAATCAGGCGCCGCTTCCGCTGCGAGCCAATCGAAAGCTTTTTCCTACACGCTGAAAGACGGCACGCAAGTCAGCCTGGATTTCCCTCTTTTCTTAGAGGGCCAGTCTGCGAAAGTGACCAAAGAGGTTTTTCACGGCTATCAGCTCTATAACTCGTACTGCTATCGCTGTCACGGGACGGACGCCAGCGGCAGCCAACTCGCGCCCGATCTACGCCACACTCTCGCATCGGGGATGAAACAAGGTGATTTTTTGTCGGTCGCTATGTCAGGCAAAAAGGAGCAGGGAATGCCGGCCTGGGCGGGATTCCTGAGCGAAGACGATGTTGTTCACATTTTCAGATATGTAAAAGGGCGCAGCCTCGATCTGGTGTCTTCAGGCAGGCCGCCATCCGCACAAGATTAAAAAGGAGCTTTTTGGAATGAAAGCAATGAAGCAGCTCTGTCGCCTCGCAATTGCATTCGGGACTTGCACCGTGCTTGCTCCCGTGGTTTCTCTCGCCAATGAACCGCTCCAGAAAGATTCTCAGGACGCCAACCAGTGGGTAATTCCGCTGGGCAGTTACAGTGGGATCCGGCACAGCAAACTGAACCAGATCACAAGCAAGAACGCGGGCAAGCTGAAGGTTGCTTGGACCATGTCGACCGGCACGCTGCGCGGACAGGAAGGCCAGCCGCTGGTGGTGGGCAACATGATGTACTTCGAGAGCTCGTATCCAAATTTCGTATATGCGATCGATTTGGACAATGTCGGCCACATTGTCTGGAAATTCGCTCCGGAGCAGGATAAATTCTCGCCCTCGGTAGCCTGTTGCGACCTGGTGAACAAGGGCGTGGCGTATGCCGAAGGGAAGATTCTCATCTCAACTTTGGACACCCATGTGTACGCGTTGGACGCGAAAACGGGCAAGGTTCTTTGGAGCGCTCAGAACGGCGATCCGCAACTGGGGCAAACCATGACCATCGCGCCGCTGGTGGTCCACGACAAGGTGATCGTGGGAATTTCGGGCGGCGAGTACGGAGTGCGCGGGCATCTCACTGCGTACGATCTCAATAGCGGCAAGCTGGTGTGGCGCGCCAACAGCGTGGGTCCCGACAAGGACATTCTGTTTGATCCCGATAAGACCATCGACGGAGCCACCCAGAAACCGGTGGGCCAGAATTCCAGCCTCAAGACATGGATGGAAGACGGATGGAAGCTGGGCGGCGGCACCACCTGGGGCTGGTATACCTACGATCCGCAGCTCAATCTGGTTTACTACGGCAGCGGAAATCCGGGAACGTGGAATCCGGCGCAGCGGCCCGGCGATAACAAATGGTCCACCAGTTTGTTCGCGCGCAATCCGGATACCGGCGTGGCGGCGTGGGTCTATCAGATGACGCCGCATGACGCGTGGGATTACGACGGCATCAACGAAAGCGTTCTCACCGATAGCGTTATCGACGGCCAGACCGTCCCCACCATGACGCACTTCGATCGCAACGGATTCGCCTACGTCCTGGATCGCCGCAGCGGCAAGCTTCTCAAAGCCAACAAATTCGATCCGTCGACTAACTGGGCCGAGAAGATCGATCTGCAGACGGGGCGGCCGGTGCTGAACGACGCCAAGATGACCAAGGAAGACGTCAACGTCAAGGACATTTGTCCGGCAGCGCAGGGCGCCAAGAATCATCAGCCGGCGTCTTACGATCCCAAGAGCAAATTGTTTTATCTCGGCACCAATCATATTTGCATGGATTATCAGGCATTCAGCGTGAAATACCGCGGCGGCTCTCCATATGTGGGCGCGACGCTCAGCATGTTTCCGGCCGACCACGGCGATGTGCGCGGCAGGCTGATCGCTTTTGATCAGGTGACCGGTCAGACCAAGTGGTCGGTCAACGAAATGTTCCAGGTTTATAGCGGGCCGCTGACCACC
>DATHMO010000087.1:0-8156 GCA_035486995.1 Bryobacteraceae bacterium | reverse complement strand
CTCATCGATGTCCGCGAACCAGGCGAGTTTCAGCTTTCGCGAATTGAAGGCGCCGAACTGGTGCCGATGCGCAGCGTGCCGGCCGAGCTGTCGCGGCTGGACGCCCAAGCCGACGACGCTCCGCTGATCGTGTTCTGCCATCACGGAGTGCGCAGCTTGAACGTGGTCCACTGGCTGCGGGAGCGCGGCGTGGACGCCTGTCAAAGCATGGCCGGGGGCATCGATCGTTGGAGCTTGGAGATCGACCCAGCGGTCCCGCGATATTCGTGAGACTTTCCGCGCGCGCTCCGGACTACTTTGCAAATGCCGCGAGCTTTTCTCCTGCTTGTCTTTGTTGCCGCGCGGTATTGCCCCGGGGCGGATGTACCCGCCCCTCGGGAAGCACCCAACTATAGCGCCGCGAGCATTTTGAACTCGGCCGATAACCAATCGGATACTCTGGCTCCGAACACGATCGCCAGTATTTACGGTGCGAATCTGGCGTACAGCACGGCGGGGCTTACCGCGAGCGATATCAATGGCGGCGCGCTGCCGTTCACACTTGGCACAGGCGAGACAACGGTGTATGTAGGCGGGTTTGCCGCCAATCTCTATTACGTTTCGCCGATCCAAATCAATTTCCTGGTGCCGCCGATGTTGTTGCCCGGCCCGCTAACGATTCGGGTGCTCGTTGATACAGCCAGTGGACCATTCACACCGGTAACGCTGGCGCCCGCCGCTCCGGGGCTTTTCCAACTGGATGCTTCAAATGTGGTTGCGACGTTGGTAGACGGGTCCGTGCTTACGCCCACGGCGCCCGCTCATCCGGGCGACATCGTGGTGTTGTATGCAACAGGTCTTGGAGCTACGGTTCCGTCGGCTATTTATGGACAGTTGCCTACCGCGGCCGCGGCGCTGGCTCCCGGCGCGAATTTGCAAATTTTGTTGGATGGCCTGGCCGTGGACCCGAGCGCTATTATGTACGCCGGTATTGCACCCGACAACGCAGGTCTGTATCAGATCAATCTCATGCTGCCGATGTCCACTGGAGCGAATCCTGCGATCCAGCTGGTGATGGGCCAAGCGTCCAGTATTTCCGGCGTGCATCTGCCGGTGAGCCGCTAACCCCGGCCAGTAAGCCCCGAACGCCGACCACAATATCATCCCTCCAAGTCAAGTTTTGCGCAGTTTTGCCGAAGAAGCCGTTAGACCTACTCACCGTGCCCAATTAGGATTCAATGACGATTCGCCGGAAAGTGCCAGTGTTCCTGGTGCTGATTTCTATTTCACTGATGGCGGTTGTCGCATTAACCTCACGGGCACTCCTGCTGGACCGCTTTGTCCAGCTTGAAGACAGGGAAGCGCGTTTGAATGTGCAGCGTGCCGGGAATGCCCTCTCCGATGAATTGACCGATTTGACGGAGTCGGTCCGCGATTATGCGGACTATGATCGCATGTACGCCTACATGGTCGATCGCAATCCTGGCTTTCCTGAGGGGGAGTTCGGAAATCTGGATGCACTCCGGGCAAACTTTGTAGGCATGTTCGACGTAAGCGGCAAGTTGATATTCGGCAAGGCAATTACACTGCCGGACTTTCGGGCGGCCAAGATTCCGCCAGGGCTGCTGGATGCCTTTGACGCTTCCGGTAGCTTGCTGCGCCGGACCGGCGAAGCGTCGCGGTCGGGGATTCTATCTTTACCCGCGGGGCCCATGCTGATTGCGGTCTCTCCCATTCTGACGGGCGAGCGGAAGGGGCCGGCCAGGGGAACACTGGCGATGGGCCGTTGGCTGGATCAGCACGAAGCAGACCGCCTCTCGCGTAAGACCCATTTGTCGCTTTTCTTCAAGCCTGTGAGCGACGTCAACTTGCCTTTGGATTTCGCGATCGCTCGGCATCAAGTTTCCCCCAGCCAGCCGGTCTCGGTGCGCCCGCTGGGATCTCAGGTCGTGGCTGGGTACCTGTTGATCACCGATATTCAGAATAGTCCCGCGTTAATTCTCAAAATCCAGCTCCCGCGAGCCATCTATGCGCAAGGCAAGATGACCGTTCTTTATCTGATCTTCTGGATCTTGGCTGCCGGCCTCGTATTTGGAGCGACGATCCACTTTGTGCTGGACGGCGCAGTCCTATCCCGGCTCGCAAAGCTCAGCCGTGCAGTGGAAGCTATCGGAAGGCTTGGACATATTTCAGGCCGCGTCCATGTTGACGGCAATGACGAACTGACCGTACTCGCGGGGACCATTAACCGAACGTTTAGCGCCTTGGAGCATGCCGAAGAATCGCTCAGGAAGACCAACGCCGAGCTGGAGGAGCGCGTGAGGAAGAGGACCGCTCAACTGGCGGCCAGCAAGGAAGCGGCTGAAGCTGCCAATCGAGTGAAAAGCGAATTCATGGCGAATGTCAGCCACGAACTTCGCACTCCGATGAATGGCATTCTGGGGATGATCGACATGACACTCGATACCGAGGTGAGTCTTGAGCAGTGCGAGTACCTTCAAATGGCCCGCTATTCGGCGGCTGCCATGATGACGGTCGTTTCCGACATCTTGGACTTTTCGAATCTGGACGCCAAACAATTGGCTTTACGGGCCGTTCTGTTTGACGTTGGCGAGTGTGTTGCCACTGCTTTGCAGACCCTGGAAGATACGGCCAGTCAAAAAGGGCTTGCCGTTTTGTCGAATATTGCCCGGAACGTGCCTCAGAACCTGGTCGGCGATCCATCGCGGATTGGACAGGTTTTGCATAATTTGGTTGACAACGCTCTCAAGTTCACCGAGCATGGCGTGGTGGAAGTACGTGTCGAAAAGCAAGCGGAAGCAAACGGTAAGACTCAGCTCCATTTTGCCGTGGCGGACACGGGAATTGGGATTCCGCGCGAAAAACAGCAGGAAATTTTCAATTGCTTCACTCAGGTGGATATGTCCTCAACCAGGAGACACGGCGGCCTGGGCCTGGGGCTGACCATTTGCTCACAACTGGTCAAAGAAATGGGGGGCAGGATTTCGGTTGAAAGCGAGCTAGGACGAGGGAGCACGTTTCACTTTATTGTTTCTCTCCAGAACGCCTCGGCCGCAGTCCCTGAGTTCTTGAGCATCCCGATCTGAGCGGACCGGAACCCGCTCGGGGCGTCCAGCGTTTAAACTGAAAGGGAGGAAGTGCACGATGCTTCGTTCCGCCTTCATCTCGCTGACAGCTGTGGCCGCTTTGAGCGCTCAGGAGCAGCCTCCCCCGGCTGAATCTCCGGCTCCGGTTGCGGCGGCCTCCTCTGTAACTCCAGCGGCAACTCCTGCCGCCACCACTCCCCCGACAAGGACCGATGCCAACGCCAAACCCGACGATTTCGTGGTCGCGGTCGGCACGCGGATACCGCTGAGCATGATCAACAGCATCAGCACCAAGACCGCGGCCGAAGGCGAACGCGTGTATCTGGAAACGGTGTTTCCCATCTTGGTGAGCGCGCACGTGGTGATTCCGCCGGGAAGTTATGTTTCGGGAACGGTCACTCAGGTCAAGCGCCCGGGCCACGTGAAGGGCCGCGGCGAACTGTACGTCCGGTTTGACTCGCTCACGCTTCCCAATGGCGTGACGCGCGATTTTCGAGCACGCATGGGCAGCCTCGACGGGCGTGCGCCCGAGACCTTGGACAAAGAGGAAGGCAAGATCAAAAGCGAAGGCGATAAAGCCGGCGACATCAAGACGATCGGCGAAGGCGCGGGAGTAGGCGCGACGATTGGTGGCCTGGCCGGAGCCGCCGCTGGACATGCGGGCATGGGCGCAGGCTTGGGCGCTGCCGCCGGAGCCACTGCCGGATTAATCGGCGTGCTGTTGACGCGCGGTCCGGATGCCATACTCGCCAAAGGCACCACGATGGAGATGGTACTGGACCGTCCGCTGGATTTCAGCCTCGCCGATATCGACTTCCGCAACCCAATGCCGCGTGCAAATTCAAGCGATGGACCGGGTCCGCAACCCAGCCGGAAATTGCAGGGCTCGCGGCCTTGGCCGATTCCTTGAAATAACGCCAGGCTGCGGCTCAACCTCTTAGTACCCGCGATCTAGTTTGTCACCCGGCCCGGTACCTGTGGATTTTGATGCGGTCAGCCTATTTCCGGTCGATTCGAGCGTCCCTACAATCGAGTCGTCATGGAATTTACCGATATCCAACTGACCATAACGGTGGTGGTGCTGACCGCCGCGGCTCTGGTCGTCTTATTCGACTACCGCCGAAAGCAGCGCCGGCATCAACAGCCACAACGGATCAAGAGTCGGCCGGCTGCGCGTGCCGAGCGCTCGATCCTACCGATCGAACTCGCGCCGCTCGATTACCTTCCGGCGAGGAAGCTGGCAGCCCAACGTCCACTTGAGCCGCTGGTTGCCACCATGACCGTTGCAAAGCGGCCCACGGTACAGCCTGCCGAGCGCGAGACAGTGACAGTTCAGATGGCCGGGCCGGCGGATGGGGTGTCTTCGGCCGTGTCGCCGGCTTCGTTGCCCGCGTTCACGATTGATGCGGCGCTTTGGGAACGCTTGGTGGCCAGTATGCCCAAGCACGATTTGCTGACAGCAGGCGGCGAATCGGATCGCCAACTTGAGCTCACGCAGCCTGCTCCGGCGATCGACGTGGCGCCCGGCGCGTTGGATGCAAATTATCAAGTGCTGGAGAGCAAGTCTCAGTCCACGTGGCCAACAGGAATGATCCAGCAGCCGGTCCTGGAACAGCTTCTGGCCGACGGCGAACCTTTCAGCGGGCTGGTGGTTTCCATCGGCGTCAACGACAGCGACAGCAGCATGTGGCACAGCCAGGGCCTGATGCACTCGGTTGGCAACTACCTGATCGGATTGCTGCATGAACAGGATTTCTCCTGCCGTACCGACTATGACGAATTCATTCTGGTGTGCCCGGGCGAACACGGCGCGCAGTCGCAGCGGCGTTTGAACCACGTTTCCGAGCGCTTGTGGGATTACCAACTGCGCGGCATCGGCGCCAGTTCCATCTTATTCAGCTGGGGTGGAGTGCAAGTTAAGGATCAACCATTGTCCGAGGCGGTAGCCGCGGCGGTGGATCGGATGCGTCAAACCAAGCGAGCCGGCTCTCCCTCCGGCTTGACTAGGTTGCATCGCACGGCTGTCTGACCCAACTTTCCTTCTCAGGGTTACTCCAGGGGCCGCAAGCAATTTCCGCGGCTTCTGGAGTTTTTTTGTTAGCGTTGGAAGATGCTTCATCGCATGACCGTGATCCTTGTTCTAGCCGCCTGCTGCGCGCTAGGCAAGCCGAGGGAGATCAAGCACCAGTACGCCGAGGTGAATGGAGTCCGTCTTCATTACGTCACTTCCGGCAAAGGTCCATTGATCATTTTCCTGCATGGCTTTCCGGAATTCTGGTACGAGTGGAAGGACCAGTTGGCCGAGTTTGCCAACGATCATCGAGTTGTTGCGCCGGACATGCGCGGTTACAACCTGTCGTCGAAGCCCGTGGGCTTGGATCATTACCAGATGAAAGACCTGGTGGAGGACGTCCGCGCGCTGGCCGAGCATCTGGGGTACAAGAAGTTTATTCTTGTGGGTCATGATTGGGGCGGTGGCGTCGCTTGGAGCTTCGCCATCGCGCATCCGGAGTACCTGGAAAAGCTGGTGATCGTCAACTGCCCGCACCCGGCGATTCTGGCTAGGGAACTCGCGAACAATCCCATGCAACAGAAGGCCAGTCAATACATGCTGCTGTTCCGTAGTCCGCGGGCGGAGCAGAGTCTGTCCGCGAATAATTACGAGGCGCTGGTGGAAGCGGTGCTCGGCGATGGATTGAAAAGCGGGGTGTTCACCGAAGCGGACAAGCAAGCGTACATCGCAGCGTGGTCGCAGCCAGGTGCGCTGACCGGCGGATTGAACTATTACCGGGCAGCCAATTTGGGACCGCCCGCGCCCGGCGCGCCTGTAGCGCCCCCAGCCGACCCTGACAACATGCTGGTGAAGGTTCCGGCACTCGTGATCTGGGGCGAAAAAGATACCGCGCTGCTGACCGGGAATCTGGACGGCATGGACAAATTCGTGCCGGACCTGACGGTCAAGCGCATTCCCGACGGGTCGCACTGGGTGATTCACGAAAAGCCCGCGCTGGTGAACGGCTACATTCGCGAGTTCATCCATTAGCCTGGCATATCGGGCAGTCGTCGGAATTCGCTCGGAACGAGTTGCAATCTATCGAACGTCAGGCATGACAGCCCGTATCCACCAGGCTATACACCGCATCTCAGCAATGGCCATTTCCCGTCAAGTTGACGTGACGGCGCCAAGCATTACAGCGTGGAGCCGCCAGTCTGCACGTGGGCCCCGCGATCCAGCTTTTCCTGGTCCTCAACGCAATATGCCGCCCAAGGAACCGCTTCGAGGCGCGCTTCGGAAATCGGCTTTCCGCACTTGACGCATTTGCCGTACGTCCCGTTTTCGATGCGCTGCAAGGCGTCTCGCACTTGAATCAATGTCTGCGAAGCGAGGCTTCCTTCTTCGAGAGCTTCGGATGTGCCTTGCGCGGTAGTGGCGTCGTCGATGGCGTCTCTAACCTCAGATTGGCCCGATCCGCGTGCTTGCTCTTCCAATTGCGCGATCTGGGCGAGCAGTTCGCGTTCCTTCGCTTGCAGCAGATGTTTGAAATGTTCGGTTTTCATGTGAGTTCCGGTAGACGTGCTAGTTTGACGCTCGTCTGGAGCAGATGTTTGCGGCGAATCTTTCTGAGCTTCCTCAAAGGTCTCTTTGACGTCGTTCCAAAATGCTTTGGTGAAGAGTTCCTTCATGGTGCCTCTCGCTTGTGACTCATGGTATCTCGATCAAGGCGGCGGCCATTGAGAAATCTCTGCGGCGAACTCGGCGCATCCGCATCGGCCCTTATACCGCGTCGTCCATGGATAGAAGTGCCGGTGTCCGGATTCACCCCCTTCCATGCGTGATGCCGCCACCGAGACCCGCTAAAAAGCTACGGTAAGGAAGGGTGCCACCATGGCAAAGCTAGACACACAAGCGGGCATCGACTGGACAGCTTGCGAACTGATCGAGCAAATCCCCGGCAAGGTTTCGGTGCGGCCCATCGTGCGTGGTACGTACGAACACAACCTTGCTGACCGCACCACGGCAATCGGGCTTTGTCCTCTGTTGAATGGAACATCCTCAAGCACCACTTGCCGTTGATCGTCGCCGCGATCGAGGCCGCCTTTTCACTCTAAACTAAGCCTGCCGCGTGACGCCGCCTCTGAAACCTGGTATCAGGCTACGATGAAAGGAGAGCCTGAAAATGAACTTCGAAATCCATAAGCCCGAGTTAGCGCAGCGTGTGCAGGCGCAGATTCAAAGTGGCCATTTCCATGATACGGACGAACTCATCGAAAAGGCCCTTGACGCGCTCGATGCACAGGCGGCAGATGCCGCGCCGCCGACGGCAACCGGTGCGGTGGTACTGGCGGCGCTACAGGCCTCGCCCTATCGTGATATCGATCTCACGCGGCCGCGCGTGTGCCTTACCAATGTACGGGATGTCCCGCTCTGATGGCGTGGTTGCTGGACACCAATATTCTGTCGGAAGGACGGAAGCCAAGGCCGGAGCCGAGAGTGACCGCCTTTTACAATAAGCAGCCGCTCAACCAACTCTATATCAGCGTCGTAAGTGTCGCCGAAATTCGCTTCGGCATCGAACTGCTGGAAGACCCGTCCCGCCGCGCCGAGTTGAATGCATGGCTGACCTCAACACTGAGGCCCGCATTCGCGGGGCGGATTTTGCCAATAACGGAAGACATCCTCCTCAAATGGCGTCTGCTGATGGAAGAAGGCCGCAAGGTCGGTCATACTTATTCGCACCCCGACCTCGTTCTTGCGGCGACCGCTCTTCATCATGGGCTTACAGTCGTCACACGCGACCGGAGCGATTTCGACAAGGCACGTGTGCCTGTCTTCAACCCGTGGGAGCAGTAAGTCCCTCCGCGTCTAACAAAGGGTAAGCTTGCGCAACCCCCAAATCTAGCGATAGTCGCCCTTATTCCTCAGCCCAAGAGGGACGCGGTAACTCTCGGATGCTCTTAGGCCTGATGAGCCATCTGACAACTGGCAGCACCAGAGAAGCAGCAGCGCCGAAAACGACCGCATCGAAGTCTTCTTAACCGGCGACCAGACGCTCGTGACCTGGGGAGAGA
>DATHMO010000086.1:0-5222 GCA_035486995.1 Bryobacteraceae bacterium | reverse complement strand
CTCCGGTGGATTCCAGGTCTTCAGCCTCTCCGATCTCCGCAAGATCACCGACGAAGGCGTCCGCTTCCGCTCGCATCTCGACGGCTCCGAGCATCTCCTCACGCCCGAAAAAGCAGCCGAAATCCAGCTCGCTCTCGGGTCCGACATCGCCATGGTCCTCGACGAGTGTATCGAGACTCCCGCGCCACGCGACATCGCCGAATCCGCAGCGAAGCGCACGTCGCAATGGGCAAAGCGCGCACGCGAATATTTCCTGCGTCAAACAGCCCAAAGCGGAGACGCCGCAACCGGCTCCGGCCTGCCCCAGTGGCAATTCGCCATCGTGCAAGGCGCCACCTTCGCCGACCTCCGCCGCGACAGCGCTCGCCAGCTCCTCGAACTCGACTTCCCCGGCAACGCCATCGGCGGCCTCGCCGTCGGCGAACCGCACGCCATGACCTGCGAGATGACCGGCGTCGTCACCGAACTCCTCCCCAAAGATCGCCCTCGCTATCTGATGGGCGTCGGCCGCCCAGAACAAATCGCCGACTACGTCGCTCTCGGCATCGACATGATGGACTGCGTCCTCCCCACGCGCGCCGCGCGCCACGCCTGCATCTACACCAGCGAAGGCCGCGTCCTGATCAAAAACGCGCGCTACGCCGAAGACCAGCAACCGCTCGATCCCGCATGCTCCTGCGCCGTCTGCAAACGCTACACGCGAGCCTACTTACGCCATTTATTTCACGCCGGCGAGATCACCGCCGCCATCCTCGCCACCCACCATAATGTCCACTTTTACCTTGACATCATGCGCCAAATCCGTGAGGCTATCGGGTTTGGGAACCTAGCGAAATTCTCATCTGCGATGCACGCGCGTTACTCTGCAGGTCCGGCCTGAGGGCAAGCGGGCCGATGTAAGTGGACAGCGCGCGAGGTCCGCGGGACACCACCAGAAGAGAATCGTAAGGGTTGGGACGAACGGGATTTTTCCCGTTGCTGGCTGCTGCTATCTCCGCCGTTGTTGTCCAATTTTTAGTAACGTAGCGCCGGCGTGAGCTCGCGCCTGGGTGGACTGGGAATCGAAACGGGAAAGGGTTGGGTTCAGTCACAATGATTTTTGCGGCAACGATATTCCAGGCGGGCGGTCTGGGGAGCGCGCTCGGCAGCCCGCTGATCATGATGGTCATCGTCATGGGCATCTTCTACGTGATGCTCATCCTGCCGCAGCAGCGCCAGCGAAAAAAGACGGCCGAGATGTTGGGCGCGCTCAAGACCGGCGACAAAGTCATCACCAACGCCGGCATCTACGGCACGATCAACGGCTTCGACGGCGAGACCGTCATTCTAAAAATCGCCGAACAAGTAAAAATCCGCATCGCGCGTTCGGCCATCACGCAAGTGGAGACCACCGAAGATGCGAAGTAGCTTTTCTCTCAAAGCCCGCACGAATTCCGTGGGCAACTACTCCGGCTCACACGGAGCTCTTAACGTCCAGCCATGAATCCAAACCTGAAGTGGAAAGTAATTTTCATCGTTTTGGTGGTTGTCGGCTGCATCTACGGCTTAATCGGCCTGCCGGTGTTTCCGACCTCGCTCGCGCAACTCAAAGATAATTTCTCGCACCAGATCAAGCTCGGCCTCGACCTTCAGGGCGGCACGCACCTCATCCTGCAAGTCCAGACGCAGGAAGCCATCGCCCAGGAGACCGATCAGACCGTCGATCGCCTGACGACGCAGTTGCGCGCCAAAAATATTCGCTACGATGAGATCCGCCGCACCGACGACACTCACATTCTCGTCCGCAACATCGCTCCCGATCAGTCGTCCGACTTCCGCGATCTCATTAGCCAGCAATTGCAAAACGTTTGGGATCTCTCTCCCGCGGCCGGCGAACAGAACAGCTACACGCTCACGCTTCGCGCCAATGCCGTTGCGCAACTTCGCGAATCGACGATGACGCAATCGATCGAAACGATCGAGCGCCGCATCAACGCCCTCGGCCTGACCGAGCCCACGATTCAGCAGCGCGGTGGCGCCAACGACAACGAAATTCTCGTGCAGCTCCCCGGCGAAGGCGATCCTTCCCGCGCCAAAGCCGTCATCCAGGCCGGCGGCCAGCTCGAACTCAAACTCGTCGAAGATCCTACGACCTATCCTTCACAGGTCGCCGCGCTCGCCGCTCACGGCGGCGTTCTCCCCCCGGGCAGCGAAATCCTCGCCGGCCGCAACGAAACCCGCGGCGTCACGCCCGACCAAAGTGAAGTTTGGTATGTCCTGAGCCGCTCGCCCATCGTCACCGGCCGCGACCTCCGCAGCGCCACCGAAAATCGCAGTACGCAAAATCCCGGCCAGTGGCAGATCAATTTCTCGCTGTCCGCCGACGCCGCGCGTCGCTTCGGTCCCTTCACCGAGCAAAACATCAATCGCCAGATGGCGATCGTCCTTCAGCACCGCGTCTACTCCGCGCCCGTCATCCACGGCCGCATCGACGACACCGGCGTCATCGAAGGCAACTTCAGCCAGGATTCCGCGCACGACCTCGCGCTCGTCCTCCGCGCCGGCGCGCTTCCAGCCTCCATCAAATATCTAGAAGAGCGCACCGTCGGCCCATCGCTCGGAGCCGATTCCATCCGCCACGGTGTCCAAGCATCTGTGCTCAGCTTGATCGTCGTCATGCTCTTCATGCTCGTCTACTACCGCCTGTCGGGCGCCAACGCCGTCGTCGCGTTGATACTCAACCTGGTCATCCTGCTCGCAGCGCTAGCCGCGTTCGGCGCCGTCCTGACGCTTCCCGGCATCGCCGGCGTCATCCTCACGATAGGTATGGGCGTCGACTCCAACGTCCTCGTCTTCGAACGCATTCGCGAGGAACTGCGCCACGGTAAATCGCCCGCAGCCGCCGTCGACGCCGGATTCGACAAGGCATTCCTGACCATCATCGACACCCACGTGACCACGGTCGTCTCCGCCTTCTTCTTGTTCCTTTTTGGAACTGGACCCATCCGTGGTTTTGCGATCACCCTCACCATCGGTTTGATCGCCAACGTTTTCACCGCCATCTACGTGTCCAAAACGATTTTTCAATATCACCTTTCCAAGATGGACCGTCAGGCGGAGCTCAGTATCTAAATCGTACTAGGACTCTTGGGAAACTTTCGCCCGCAGTACTTTGCGCCACCTGTGCCATCAAACGCCCAGAGATCGCACTGTCCTTGGGAACAATTTTTTAGCTGTCGGAGTCTAAAGAAGGGACGCATCTCGGCATGATTGAGTTCTTTAAAGAGCCCAATATCGACTGGATGGGCAAGGCCAAATATTTCTATGGCTTGAGCGCCATTCTTCTCATCGCAGGGCTCATCTCCTGGTTCCACGAAGGTGGCCTGCGCTACGGCATCGATTTCAAGGGCGGCACCAATGTGGACGTCCGTTTTGCCCAGCCGCCAAATATCGACCAGATCCGTAACGCGCTGCAAACCCAAGGCCTCGGCAACAGCGAAATTCAGGCCGTCAGCACCGGCATGACCGCCTCCAACTCGAACGAAGTCCTCATCTTCGTCGAGCAAAAAGGCTCAGGCGAAGAGGCATCGGACAGCAGCAAGGCCCAAGTCCTTACTGCGCTCAACGCCATGTACGGCACGAAGGACCCCGGCAAGCCCGACTTCAACGCCGCCACTCCTTCGTCGCTTTCCGAATTCCTCAGCTCCAAGGATCCCCTCGCTCTCTCGGCCAACGCCGGCGACCGCTACGATCAACTCGCGCGCCGCCTGCTCGCTTACCGCGACGGTCCGAAGAACGGTCTCATCTCGAATTTCAGCGAACTCAGCGGTGTTGACGGCGCGACCCCTGCGGTGATTTCCGCGCTCAGCGGCAACTACGCTCTCGGAACTTTCGCCCTTCGCGGCGTCGAAAGTGTCGGCCCCAAGGTCGGCGCCGAGCTTCGCAAACAAGCCATCCTCGTTACCCTCTATGCATTAGCCGGCATGCTCGTCTACATCGCGTTCCGCTTCGAATGGGTTTTCGGAGCCGCCGCGGTTCTCGCCGTCTTCCACGATGTGCTCATTACATTGGGCTTTTTCTCGATTTTGCACTTTGAAATTTCGCTCACAGTCATCGCGGCTCTTCTCACCCTCGTTGGTTACTCGATGAATGACACCATCGTCATCTTCGATCGCATCCGCGAAAACAACCGTTTGCTCCGCAAGGAATCGTTCGCCGACGTTGTTAACAAGTCGATCAATCAGACTCTTTCGAGAACGATCTTGACTAGCGGCCTGACTTTCCTTACCGTGCTCGTCCTGTTCTTGATGGGCGGCCAGGTTCTGAGGGCATTCTCCTTTGCCCTGGTGGTGGGGATTGTGGTAGGAACGTACTCCAGTTTTGGCATTGCCGCACCGCTTGTAGTTGCGTGGCATAACTGGCGCGGCGATCGCGGCACTGTGGTAAGCACCGGATCTGCAGCCGGAAACAAACCCCGTTCGAGTGAGAGCGTCTCCGGACGTCTCGCGCCGGCGGGCAGGAGGTAAGGAACTATGTTTGAAGACATGGTGGTTTCCAGCTCAAACCCCACCAAGACCAACAAATCTTGGACCGTCGTTCTCTCGATGTTGTTCCAGGTCCTGTTTCTCGCGGTCTTGATTTTGATTCCCTTGATCTACACGGAAGCGCTGCCGAAGACGATGATGGCCACTCTCCTCGTCGCGCCTCCGCCTCCGCCACCTCCACCGCCGCCTCCGGCCGTGGTCAAAGTCGTCCAGGTCAAGCCGCAGGTTCACTTGATGGACGCCGGCAAACTCGTCCAGCCGAAGGTCATCCCGAAAGACATCAAGATTATTAAGGAAGAAGCGCCCGACATGAACGCCGGTATGCAGGGTGGCGTCCCGGGCGGCGTCGCCGGCGGTTCCATGGGTGGCGTCATTGGCGGCGTGATCGGCGGTGTTGGCGGAGCGCCACCACCACCGAAGCCTACCGCTTCGCGTATCCGTCAGGGCGGCAGCGTCCAGGCCGCGTTGCTCGTCAATAAAGTTCAGCCGGTCTATCCGCCGTTGGCACGTCAGACCCGCATCTCGGGAACGGTTCGCCTCCACGCCATCATCTCCAAATCTGGCTCGGTCGAATCTCTCGAAGTGATCTCGGGCCATCCGCTGCTGGTTCGCGCAGCGATGGACGCCGTGCAGCAGTGGAAGTACAAGCCGACGCTGCTCAACGGTGAACCGGTGGAAGTCGATACCACGATCGACGTG
>DATHMO010000085.1:0-10768 GCA_035486995.1 Bryobacteraceae bacterium | reverse complement strand
GCCGTTACTGGCCCTTGCGGAGGTCCAAATCCGCCCAGTTCGTCCTTATTCGCGCCCGTCAGTGTCACAACATCGTTCTGTTTTCCCTGCGCGAAAATTTCACGAACTGGAGCCGGTAACGAATACCCGTCCACAATCGGCGCGAAACGCAGGCCAGACGCGAAAGATCCGCCTGGCGCGACTTCGGTCAGCTTTTGCCAAGTCATAGCGCGCAGCTCTTGGAGCGACTTTGCACCCTTGGAGTCCGCGAACTTCTGCCCGTCTGCTTCGGCGTCACCCAGCCCGCGTGCAGTGAGAGCTAAGCCAACTCTGTCGATGTTGGAGCCACCGCTCTCCACAACCGCCCGCTGAAACAAACCCTTCGCGAGCGGGGAAGCAGTCAGGTCATGCACCGACATCCCACCGGCGGACTGCCCTGCAATCGTCACACGATTTGGATCGCCGCCAAAACGAACGATGTTATCGTGCACCCATTGGAGCGCGGCGATCTGATCCAGCAACCCGTAGTTCCCCGAGGCTCGATGGTCAGACTCGCCGGATAATTCGCGAAGAGCCAAGAATCCCAAGACTCCGACGCGATAATTGATGGTCACCACCACCAGGCCCTTCTTTGCCAAGCCTCCACCGTCATAGACTGGTACCGCGCCGGAGCCTTCCGAAAATCCGCCACCGTAGAGATACACGTACACCGGCCGTCGCTCGGCCGCCGATTTTGCACCGGTCCAAAGGTTAAGGTACAGGCAATCCTCGCTGATGTCGCCGTGCGTCATAAACTCATAGGTCCACGGCTTGCGCTCCGCAACAATGTTTTGGATGCAGCTGGCCGAGAATTTGTCAGCCCGGCGAACACCCTGCCAAGGCACAACCTGCTTGGGCGAGCGCCAGCGCAAGTCGCCGACCGGCGGTGCGGCAAAGGGAATCCCTTTAAAGGTGATAATTGACGGATCTCTATCCGGAACGCCGGAAACGAGTCCGCCGTCGACTTTGACGGGCTGGCTTACGGCCCCAGCCAGGGAGCCCACGGCTAAAATCGCCGGAATGACGGTGCCAAAAAAATTGCGCATCTAATCTCCTCGCGAACTTGAAGATGATCGTTAGTATACTGAACTGCGATGAGTTCAAAATCGCGCACGGTGTCGGTAGTTCTTATGCTGGCTTCTGTCGTTCTTTGCCGGGCACAACAAAACGTTACGGTCCAGCGCCACTGCGCGCAGTTGCTCCAGTTCAGCGCTCCGGGCCTCGAGCTTTCGAAAGTTGAGTCCGTCCCGGCCAGTGACGCGCTGCCGCCGTATTGTTTGATTCAGGGCACGATCAACAAACGCATTGGGGCCGCCGGGAATCATTTTGGTATTGGCTTCGAACTGCGCCTTCCGGACGCCTGGACGGAGCGTTTTCTGTTCCAAGGTGGCGGCGGTATGGATGGTGTGGTACGCCCCGCAACGGGCGCGATTCCGATTTCGGGATCCACGGCCATGCCGGCTCTGGCGCGCGGGTTTGCGGTGGCGACAACGGACTCAGGGCATCAAGGACAAGGTGGATTGATGGGCGCAGCCGCCGATTCCTCGTTCGGCGTCGATCAGCAAGCGCGGGTAGATCAAGCCTACGGCGGTTTTATCGCAGTGACGGAACTGGCGCGGCAGATGATCGTCAGTTACTACGGCCAGCCGTGGAAGAAGTCCTACTTCATGGGCTGTTCCAATGGCGGCCGGCAAGCCCTACTCGCGGCGCAGCGTTTTCCGCTCTCGTTTGACGGCGTTATGGCAGTGGCTCCGGCCGCCCGAGTGGGCACCGCAACGATCAGCTCGGTATGGGATACGATCGCGTTCTCTGAAATAGCACCCAAGGATGCGGATGGGCGACCGATTCTTTCCAAGGCGTTCTCCAATGGAGACCTTACTCTGGTGGCCAACGCGGTGGCACGCGTTTGCGATTCGAAGGACGGCGTGAAGGACGGTCTCATCTTCAATACGAAAGAATGCCACTTCGATCCCGCGGAACTGTCGTGCAAGGACGGCAAGACTGATACTTGTCTTTCCGCGCAGCAGGTGGCGGCGCTAAATAAAGTCTTTTCCGGCCCGAAGAATTCGCGCGGCGAAGCGCTGTATTCGGACTGGCCGTACGACACCGGTATCGCGGCCCCCGGCTGGCGCGCGCTAAAGCTGGGGACTTCAGATAACGCAACGCCGAATTCCGCGGACGTAATCCTAATGTTCAGCGGACTGAAAGGTTTTTTCCTCACGCCCCCCGATCCGCATTTCGATCCGATGAAATTCAACTTCGACACGGACCCGGCGCGCCTGAACGATACGAGCGTACTGCAGGACTCGTTATTAACGTTCCTTTCGACATTCTCCACACGCGGCAGCAAGCTGATGCTCATTCACGGGATGAGCGATCCGTTCTTTTCGGCATACGATACGGCGCGCTATTACGAACGCTTGGTGCGGGATAACGGCGGGTTGGATAAGACCCTGCCGTGGGTGCGGTACTTCGAGGTGCCTGGGATGAACCACTGCGGCGGCGGGCCAGCTCTTGAGGATTTCGATCCGCTGACTGCGCTGGTGGAGTGGACGGAGAAGGATCAGGCGCCTGAGCATATGGTGGCGAAGGGCAAATCTTTTCCAGGCGTGAGCAGGCCGCTGTGCGCCTATCCGTCGTTTCCGCATTATCGCGGAACGGGCTCCGATAAGGATGCTGCCAATTTCGATTGCAGGTAAGGGGATAAAATGTCGCTGAAATTGTTCTGTCTGCTTGTTCTGACTTCATGGGTTTGGGCCCAAGCACCGCCGTCGGGCCCGCCAGGCCGGCCGCAGCTGAAGATGCCCAAGGCTGGCGTCTGTCCTCTGCCAATCCTGCCGGCGCTTCCTGCTTTCGCGGAAACCGCCTTTTTTTCGAAAGCAGACGTTTCGCATGGAAAGGTTGACCAGGCGAGTTACAAGAACTACAAGGGCGTCGACAATCGAATGCACATCTATCTTCCGCCGGACTACGACAGCAACTCCGCCGCTCGGTACCCCGTGCTCTACCTCAACCACGGCGGCGGGGACGACGACTCGCAGTGGTCGGCGCAAGATCAAAAACGTGGCGGCAGCGCGCAGTTTATTTTGGACAACCTGATTGCCGGCGCCAAGGCCAAGCCGATGATTGTCGTTATGCCCAACACCCACGGATGTGCTAGCGCCACGCCATCGGCTCCCGGTAGAGACGATGCTTGTACTCAGGAATATTTGAAAGACATCATTCCCTATGTCGATAGTCACTACAGAACGAAAGCCAGCCGCGAGAATCGCGCGCTCGCTGGTTTGTCCATGGGCGGATTCGTGGTACTGCACACAGGGCTGCCTCACCTGGACACCTTCAGTGAGTTGTATGTCTATAGCTCAGGGCACATCAACCCGGAAGATCTGAAGCAGTTCGACGAAAACTTCGCGCCGCTGCTTAAAGATCCGAAAACCAATGACCTGTTTCGCGTGCCGTTCTACATGGCGGCGGGCGAAACCGACATCGCATTAAACAACGGCCAGAAGGTCCTCTCGCTGTTGAATCAGTACGGTGTTCGCAACTTTTGGGTCTTGAGCACCGGAGGGCACGAGTGGGCCAACTGGCGCCGCTACCTGTATCAAACGGCGCAGATCATGTTTCCGGATTGTGGCGGGAATTAACACCGCATGAAAGATACTCCCCTTGAAGACCTCACGGTCCTCGACTTAACCACGGCGCTCGCTGGCCCTTTTGCCACTCTGCTTCTCGCCGGTCTCGGGGCCAAGGTTATCAAGATCGAGAATCCGATTGGCGGCGGCGATTCCTGCCGCTCGAATGCACCCTACCTGGGCTCCGAAGGAGGCACGCTCGCGCGGCAACATGCAGACGATGTCTCGGTGTCCGCTCTCAACCGGCTGCGCAACAAGCTGGGTGTGACATTGAACTTGAAGCATCCCCAGTCGCGCGAGATTTATGCCGATTTGGTCAAGAACTCCGACATTATCGTCGAGAATTTCAGCCGAGGTACGTTGGAGCGTCTAGGTGTAGGCTACACATTTGCCAAGCAAGTGAATCCGCGCACGGTCTATTGCTCGATCACCGGCTTCGGAAGCGAGGGCGATCCGGGAACCGGCAAAGCAATGGACGCCATCATTCAAGCTCTGAGTGGAGTAATGATGACTTCCGGCGGCTCGGGCGATCCGCCAGTGCGCATCGGTGTTCCGTTCGCCGATCTCACCGCGCCGCTGTTTGGGGTGATTGGTGTACTGGCGGCCATCCATCATGCGCAACGCACGGGAATCGGCCAGCACGTCGACGTCTCGATGCTCGGCGTAATGACGATGATGGTGTCGGGCGAGCCCTTCGATCTGCTCGAGCGCTGCGGCGTCCCACAACGAACCGGCCTCACCGTTCCGCGCCTCGCTCCCTTCGGAATGTATCGAACCAAAGACGGCTACGCCTCCATCTGTGCGCCCACCGAAACTTTTGCTCACTCGCTGTTTCAGGCGATTGGCCGGCCGGAGCTGACGACCGATCCCCGTTTTGCTAAGCGTGATGACCGCGTGGTGAACGTGTCGGAAGTCGACTCGGTTCTCGAAGCGTTCACTTGTTCCAGAACCAGTGCGGAGGTGGTTGCGGCATTGGAACAATGGGGAGTGCCCGCCGCTGAAGTACGCGGCCCTGAGGATGCCGTGCGTGACCCACGCGTAGTCTCCCGCGGCGAGACGGTGCCGTTAGCTCATCCGAAGTTTGGCATGGTGGAGGATGTCTACGGAATGGGAATGCCCATTAACTTCTCGGAATCGCAAGCCGGTTTCGATGCGCCTCCACCGGAGCTTGGAGAACATAACCATGCCGTCTATTGCGGTTTGCTTGGCTATTCCGAAGAGCGCCTGGAAGAGCTGAAAACGCAGCAGGTGATTTGACGCGTGAGCTCCGCGATATCGACGCTTACGAAGGTCTATAAAGAACGAGCAGTTTATTCCCAGGGCGACCTCGCGATGGTGGGGATCACGTCCAACACAGTGCCGTGGGAGTTATTGCGCGCGGCTGGTCTACATCCCATGCTGCTCAGCCCGCGCCCTCTGCACACTCCCTGCGCCGATCGCTACATGGAAGATGTTTTCAGCGCGCGCATAAAAGCAATCTTCGACTTCCTCGTCTCTGCTGAAAGTGTGCGCCTGAGCGCGGTGTTCATTCCCAGAACCTCTGAGCAGGAACACAAGCTTTACCTCTATCTTCGCGAGGTGATTCGCCAAGGAACGGAGCGATCGCCGGAACCGATTCTTTACAATCTCCTGCATGCCAGATCGCCCGAAGCGGAGGCCTATGGCCTGGAGCGAACTCACGAGCTCAAGCATAAATTAGAGCAGCTGACCGGACGCCATATTGAGGAACAGGCGCTGTCCACTGCGATCGCCGAGGGCAACGCCGCTCGCCAAGCCATCCGCGGCTTGTTAAAGCAAAGAGAAGGCTGGGCTCCAAGGTTGAGCGGCGCGGAAGCGCTAGTGCTGATCGGAGCCTGGTACTTTATGGATCGCTCCGTTTACGCGCGCCTGCTACAGGACGCTTTGCGTGAAATTGAGGCGCGGCCGCCGCTCGAAGGGCCGCGGATTCTGATCAAGGGGCCGCCCCTCGACAGTCCAACGCTTTCCGCGCTGATTGAATCACACGGTGCAATCGTAGTGGCGGAGGACGATTGGTGGGGCTCGCGCGCCGCCGGTCAGAATATCGATCCCAGCATGGATCCCATACGCGCGATTTTCGAGAAATACTATTTTGATGTTCCGAGTCCCCGCGTGTTTCCCTCCGCGATTGCGGACGACTGGTTCTGTCGCAAGGCATCCGAGGTCGACGGCGTAATCTTTTTTCTGCCGCCTGACGACGATGTCCTCGGGTGGGATTATCCGCGGCTGCGCGACTTTCTTGACGAGCGCGCGATTCCGCACTTGATGCTGCGCTCCGAGGCTTCGGACCAAATACCAGCGTTCATCGCGAAACTTCGGCATGCTTGATCAAGATGGCTGAAAAGCAATTAGAGTCCACTATTCGCGCCGCCGCGCATCAAAAGGCCTGGTTCGCTCAACTGCGCCAGGATGTATTCGAAAAGCAGAAGCCGTATGCCATCGTGCAGGCCGACATGCCGCTCGAACTTTTCCATGCGATCGATATTCCCGTCGTGAGCAATCAGTGGTGGGCCGCGATGGTGTCGGCCAAGCGCCTCGCGCCACTCTATCTGGACGGCCTCAACGCCATGGGCTATCACGACGGATTGTGCCGTTATTGCAGCCTGTCACTTGCATCCACCATTGCCGGTAATCCGGCCCAAGCTCCCTGGGGTGGTCTCCCAAAGCCCACGTTGCTTTCGGCCCGGCTTACTTGCGATTGCATCCAGCGCGTTTTCGAAACATGGGCGGCCAAACTTGGAGCGCCCTTTGTCCCGTTAGACGCTCCCGGCGCGTCCGAACTTCCGCCTCGATGGTGGGAGCTGAGCCGGTACAGGTGGAATGAACTGTTTGAAGGTCACCGGCTTGATTTCATGGTGTCTCAGTTTCAATCGCTCATCCGAACTCTGGAGCGAATTACCGGAAAGATGTTCGATCTCGAACGGCTGCGTGTACTGATGGAAGGAGTAAATGAACAAGAGCAATATTTTGAAGAAGTGCGCGAGATGATCTGTCAGGCTCCCCGGACGCCCGTTCGGATGCACGAACAAGTGAGCAACGTCATGGCCGCACAGTGGCTGCGTGGAAGCGACTGGGCTATCGCACATGCTCGCGCATTTCGCGACGAAGTGAAGGAGCGTGTCGAAGCGGATATCGCGGCCTGTCCTTCTGAGCGCTTGCGTCTCATGTGGGTCGGCGCCGGCCTGTGGCACGATACCGATTTCTACACCGCTTTCGAAGAACAATACGGTGCGGTGTTCGTGTGGTCCATGTATCTGGCCTTCGGACCCGACGGCTACATCCGCTATGGCTTGGACGACCCGCTGCGGGCGCTCGCCAGCCGCACCGTTAGCTTCAACGAGCAACTGCACAATCCGCCCTGGGCCAATGAATGGATTGTCGATCAAGCCAGGAAACATCGCATCGATGCTGCTCTCGTGCTGGAACCACTGGGGACCCGGCCATCGGCCACGGGCAATCTTTTTATCGAGCGGGCTCTCCAAGCCGCAGGTGTTCCGGTACTTCCGATTGCCGCCGACATGGTGGATGCGCGCGGCTGGAACGCGCTTGAAATGCGTCAAACAGTCGCCCGCTTTCTGGACCGGCTATAGCGCCTCAGAAAAACGATTTCGATCAGAGACACGATCACACCAATCGCCACAAAATACCAGCCCGCCGTGAACCCGCCTGTGCGATCGCGCAACAACCCTAATACCTGCGGGCCCACGTATCCGAAGACGCCTCCGCCCAGTCCGACAACACCCATCACCGGGCCAACCTCGCTCCTCCCTACAACCTCCCCGGCCAGCGCGAAGATCTGATTTGTGGCGCAGAGGCCGAGCGAGATCACGAGCGCGGTGGCCGTTCGGAACACCAGCAGATTCGGAGTCATCATCGCGAAGCAAGCCGGAATTAGCAGCACGGCAAGTCCGATCATCATGTCCCAGCGGTCGAACCTATCGCAGAGATAACCGAACAGAACATTGACGAAGATGGCGACGACGTAACTCGTGCTGATCACATATGCGCTCTGCAATGCGTCCAAGTGGAAGGTACTCTTTACCGCTGAAGGCACAAAGAATGTGGCGCTGAAACCGCCCATGTTGATCAGTCCAAGCAGAACCATGCTCCAGACAACCGGTGAACGGAATGCACTCGCGCTAGGCGCCGACGGTCCGTGCTCGTTTACCGGAGACTCGCCCGCGCCCACGCCGGGTTTATACCCAATCCAGAAAACTACCGCGCCCGCCAGCGCCATAACGGCGAAACCGATGATTCCGCCGCGCCATCCATAAGGCTCGGCGATGATCGTGCCGAAGGGCGCGCCGATCACCGACGCAAACGACGCCATCGCGCCCAAAATGCCCATCGCCCGGCTGCGAAACTGAGGCGGAGCAACCAGCGCGATGGACGTCATCACGCAGACGAAGGCGACGCGATATCCGAGTAACCATACGACTCGGGCTCCCAGAGCCGATCGGTATGTCGAGACTTGGCTGAGCAGCAGTAACCCCAGGGCCACGCCCAGCAAGCCTCCAGTGAGCGCGAGTTTTTCCCCCACCATCTTGGCCAGCAGACCGGCAGGCACGCTTACCGCCACTGCCACTAGGCCGTAAAGTCCGGTGAACAATCCGATCTGCGAATAGCTGAGGCCAAAATCTTTTTGGATGGCAGGCAGCAGCGGGGAGAACCCCAAGCTCGACATTTGAATCGCCATCATCGCGACAATGGTCGCGGCATATGCGGGGACCCAGTTCCTGGCCGTCTGAGGCACAGGCTCTATACTACGGCAAGCCAGCGGCCTCCTGCGATGCCGCTGCCATTCTACGAAAAAACTCTGGCATCAAGTGCCATCTCTGAAGCGGCATATTTTCTTGGCCAAGCGCCGGCCTTGTGCTCGTCCTGCCTTCGCGATCGGTGCACGCACGGCTGGATTCGTCGGCGCCCCGGCGGCCAAGGGACGGACTGGGAGGAGCCGATAGCGAGATCAGCGTTGTCGCTTGAGTAGAACCCGCCATCGATATAATGGTGGCCTTCGAAAAACACCGGAGGCGCGCCCCAGAAGGCTGTGGTGGCTACTAAAACATCCACGAGTTCCACGCCGCTGTGCCGGTCGAAGGCGCGTCGCTCGCCGGTTTCGACGTTGACCTCGACCATTGCCAGAGACCTTTCAGGCCAGGTTTGCACGGGTAGCTGCGAGGCAACGATGCTGCACCGATCTTCGACGCGCATAGCTGCAACCTCAAGCGCTAATGAGCCGACGCGACGAAGAATCGCTGCTGGACAGCCGCCGGCCTCTCTGGCCCGGGCGCCAGACGAGGTTCCTAGAAACGAATCGTCGCTTCTTAAATCGAGGCCGATTTCGGCAAGATCGGTCTCACGCTGATCTCCCACGCGCTTGCCTTGAAGGCGCCTCCCCCAAAAACTACAGGGCGCAGAAGCTTACTCAGATGAATTTCTCCATGGCACCTGAGGCGGAGCCGGCGTGAGGCCGTGGCGGCGCATGATCTCTTCCATCTTTGGCCGGTCCGGTGGACCACCGGCGGCCTCATTGATCACCTCCCTAGCCTCGCGGAAATACAGTGGACCTATCGCGGCAGGCGTGATCACGCAGAGTGCCTTCGCGTCCTGGCTCCCGTTGTTATCGAACCGGTGAACGGCGCCCCGCGGAATGCAAAGTGCCTGGCCCGGTCCGACATCGAGTTGTTTTCCGTCGACAGTCCAGGTCAACACGCCGTCGATACCGTAGATCGTGTCCTCATAATGGTCGTGGCTATGCGCTGGCGCCGGCAAGCGCTGCGCGCCAGGGACAGTGAGCTCAAGGGCCGCAATGCTGCCGGTCGAATTGTCCCCGGTGAGCAGGAATCGTACCATGAGCTGCCCGACGCGCATGTTCTCCTCGGAAGGATTGACATGAAGGTCGATAGTCCGCCGGGTCATGCGGCCTTCTTTAGTAAACTCCGTTTACCATGCTATCGTGCGGGAAACAGCAGATCGTGGACGAGTTGTCGGCGTCGCGCGGATTGAAAATCGCTCGTCCACGGGAGAGCATAGGCCGCTACACAGGTGGCGAGGCGAGCCCCGGTTGGATGAATCAGGGTGCCACGTAGAGCACGCGAAGGGCGTCCACCGCCGGAGAGCAGAGAATAGCTATTACGAGCAATGTCCGCGCACGTGCCCCTTTTCGCCCTCGATTGAAGACGCGGGAAGAGGTAGCTTCGGTTGAGTCAATCTGCGAGTTGAAACCAGCCTGAGCCATAAAATCTTCCTCTGAGGGCACTTCGTTGAGGATTTCCTGAACCTGTTCTAAGAGTGAGGCTGGGACCATCAAGCGCAAGCCGCCCAGAGTGATGTTCCACGGCCAAACCTTCGCTAGCGTATGCTCATTAGCGAGATAACAAACAACGTCGCACGAGCGCAGCAGCGCAAAAGCAACTGCCGCCTCATCGGCAAAGAAAAACGTCGCCGCTGTGACGAATTCATCGGCTGTACCTGCGGGCTCGTCCCCAAATTCCGTGAGCTCTTCATCAACGCTCATTGCGCGTTTCCAAGATTCCGATTATAACGATCCAGTGAGAAGCTGGCGCGGACACCTGGACACAAGCCGTTTGCGCAAGCGTCGAGCCGACTAGTGTGAAAGTTCTGGCATCGTCGAAAAGCACGTGTCCACTTTGACGATTTGTCGGCTATGCGTAGTTTGAGAATCGAAGCGGACTGGAGTACACATCGCGTTATCCAGGCGCTGCCGGTCCCGAATCAATTAAACTGGACGGAATCCCATATGTGGCACGCGCCGAAGGAAGCATCTACCCTTGCCAACGACCTCCCGTGTATCCCGCCGCCAATTCGTTCTTGCCGCAACGTCGTTTCAGCTACCGGCTGCCGCTCGCGAACCGAGGATGAATCACCTGCGATGACTTCTGGGGATCTTTTGGAAATGTCGGCCGTGAATGCCGTTGCGGCGATGAAGAACGGCAGCTTGGCTGCGGAACGATACGCGTTGGCGCTGTTGGAACAATGCGAACGTGGCAAGGCCTTGAACGCCTTCATCACTTTGGATCGCGAACGAGTTCTAGCCGCCGCGCGCGCTGCCGATCAGCGCAGAAGAACGGGTGCGGAAC